>JBDTMS010000953.1:0-2018 GCA_039934195.1 Betaproteobacteria bacterium | reverse complement strand
TGAGCGGATCCGTTTTCCGGTCCCTTAAGCGCCGCTTTTGTTCGTCTTTGCTGATGTCGAGGTAATACTTGAGGAGCTTCACGCCCGAGCCGACCAGCATGTCCTCGAAGCTCGAAACCGAGCCCATGAACTCCTCATGCTCAGCCTCGGTACAAAAGCCCATCACGCGCTCGACACCGGCGCGGTTGTACCAACTACGATTAAATAGCACGAGTTCCTGGGCAGCCGGCAAATAAGGAACATAGCGCTGGAAGTACCACGAGGTACGTTCGCGATCCGACGGTTTGCCAAGAGCGACAACGCGAGTTTCGCGTGGACTCAGGTGCTGCACGATGCGCTTGATCGTGCCATCCTTGCCCGATGCATCACGCCCCTCTAGGATGACCACTATCTTGTCATTGCATTCGATGAAGTGCCGCTGCAGCTTGACAAGTTCGACCTGAAGCTTGCGCAGGCTGTCTTTGTAAGCGGTTTTCGAGATCGGCGGGGCGTGCGCCCTCGATCCAGTCTCGTGGACTTTCTTGCTCATCTACTGCCTCACCAACTTGCGATGCAGAAAATTGTAAATGAGCACATAGACGAGACCGGCATACGCGCCATAGAGGAAACTCTCAATCAATCCGACGAGGAAGCCCCACCAAGTGAGCCATTTGAACCCCGGCAACACTTGCTCGAGCACCGCGTACGTGTGCATGCTCGGAGGCGCCAGCAGTCCGTAGGCCACACAAAACACGAACGTAAATGCGGTCCAGATCGCTAAGGACCAAGTCACGACTTTCATATTTAGCATGTCTTTGCCTCGATTTAAAAAGCAGTATGTATCGAGTCAATGGTGATGACCCGGCGCTGGTCCGACGTAAATCGCGTAGTGTCTTTGCGTGCGGGCGTGGAGGCATCTCGCCACCACCCCTTCTATCGCCGTGACCGCCATGCCCGAACATATGCAACGCGGCCGCGCAAAACACGTACGCATCGTGACCGTGGTTGCACGCGTACTACCGATGATTAGCGGTTTGAGTCTTTGAGGATGCTCCATTGCTCGCTCGCCTTGCGTGATCCCAGTCAGGTGACGGACTCGATCAGCACACAGATCGCGTCGCCATCGGGTACGCCGTCACGCATGTGCTCCCACCTTGCGAGGGCATTTTCCATTCGCGCTTGCAGCGAACGCAGGGCTTCGAGATCGACTTTGTTATCTTTGACGCGCCGTCTCACAACGTCGCGCACGATGGGGCAGGGCGTACTGCCGCGGTGTGCCATCCGTAGGATTTCTCCGATCTCTGAAAGCGTGAATCCCAGCTGCTTAGCGCGCATGATGAAACGCAGGATGTTCAGGTGGCTTGCAGAAAACCGGCGATATCCACTTTTGTCGGTGCTCGACGGCTTCAATAGGCCTATGCGGACGTAATAGCGCACGATCTCGGGGCTTACGCCGGCTTTCTGTGCGATCTCTTTGACTCTCATGCGCAGGCGGGTGGTATAGAAGGATGCTGCACGTTCCCGCCATCACGCAGGTCGATCGTTTCGGTCATTTGGTCGAGCCTCATGAGGTGGTTATGACGCTAAACGTATGTGCTACACACCGGTCAAGGGAAGCCGCACGTGCAGGCATAATCAGGTACTTCGCCGTCACGGATCATGCAGGCGGCGGCAAGGGAGCCGATACCACCCCCCACGAGATAGGCCTTCAGTTTCGTGCTCATGTCGGCTGGTTCCTCATGAGATCTTAGTGGCGTATCCAAATGCAAGTGTCTGCGACGCGAGATCGCTACGCGGCGTGGCGTTCCGCCGCGTCGCCTACGAACACGTACACGTCGATGGGATCCACTTGGCCCTGGCCGGTGATGAAAGGGTTTCGCGGTGATCGGCTGCAAAGGCGCATCTCTGAATCTCCTGCTGCTAGGTGATCAGAACCAGGCACGAATACCCACGACAACGCGCACATCCGACGCGTCCTGGTTTGCGGCGCGAGCCAAGTCCGCCGTCTCTCCGTATTTCTGCGTGAACACAACACCTAC
>JBDTMS010000952.1:0-2019 GCA_039934195.1 Betaproteobacteria bacterium | reverse complement strand
GGATACAGCTCAGTCATCGTCCGGGCGCGTTGCGCATAGCTGTAACGCGGATGCAACGCCGAAAGCTTGATCGAGATGCCGGCGCCGTCGTAGATGCCGCGCCCGCCGGCCGCATGGCCGATCGCGTCGATCGCTGTCCGATACGCTTGTAGATAACGCTGGGCATCGTGCTCGGTCAGCGCAGCCTCACCCAGCATGTCGTACGAATAGCGGAAACCGTCACGCTCACGCGCTGTTGCATTCGCCAGTGCTTCTGCAATCGTCTCGCCTGCGACGAACTGCTCGCCGATTACGCGCATTGCCATGGCAACGCCTGTTCTGATCAGCGGCTCGCCGCGTTTGGCCACGATGCGGGTCAGCGCGCTGCGCAGATTCGACTCGTTGTGCGTTGCCACCAGCTTGCCGGTGATGAGCAAGCCCCAGGTTGCAGCATTGACGAACATCGACGCGCTGCGTCCGAGATGCGCGTGCCAGTTAGCGTCGCCGATCTTGTCGCGGATCAACGCATCGCGCGTCGCATCGTCGGGGATGCGCAGCAGCGCTTCGGCAAGGCACATCAACGCGATACCTTCTTGCGACGACAGCGCGAACTCCTGCATCAAGCCTTGCACGAGCTCGTGTTTGCCGCTGCCGGTTTTGCGTTCGCGTAAAGCTGTGGCGAGATCGACTGCGAGCTTTTGCGTTGCTTCGGACTCGATCGCCGATAACCGGGCGGCGTCGAGCAGCATCGCGACTGCGTCGGTCTCCGGCCGGCTGGTCGCCGATGTAATCGCCGAGCGTAGCGCGCTTTGCGTTTCAAGCTGCTCCGCGAGCGCCTGGAACGGGATCCAGTCACGCTTCGGTGCTATTGAATCGCTCGGCGTAACCGGGGTGACGTTCGCGGTCATGGCGGCCAGGGAGGTGTGCCCAGGGTCAGAAAAGTCCGGGGTGAAAAAAGTCCAGCTTGAGAATAGTCCAGCGTAACAATCGTCCAGAGTGAGAAAAGTCCGTGGTGAGAAAAGTCCGGGCCGACCATAGATCGGCGGACGGTTTTACTAAAGACAGCGTACTGGCTACCGTAGTTGCGCGAACGCGACAACACGAAGAGGTGTAATTGAAGACCGGAAACGCGTGGGGAATCTGCGACAGCCTACATTTACTGCGGAAGCAGCCGCCACGCGAAGCTCGTACCTGCTGCGGGGCTCGCTGAAATGTCCCGCGCGCTACAGCCTGGTGGTCGGCCCTTTACAAATGATCGGACCGGTAGGCTGCCCAGTAGGCGAGCCGCCCGTGGGCTCGACGCTCAACGCCAGGCCGCCGGCAGCGTTAATGGTCTGCGCGAGCCGCGGCGGCAGCACCATCTCCTGCACTGGGGCGGTGCCGATCAAGCCCAGCGACACGGGCTTCTGCCCATCGGCCGGCAGCATCCATAATTCCCACGATGTACCAGGCGCCATCTGGGCGTGATCGATTACGCGAATGTGCAGTTTGCGTTGCGCCCGGTCTTCCGATGGCCACGATACCGTTACCTCGGGCTTGCCCTGATCGCCCGACATCACGGCCACCATCATCGGCGTCGGCTGCGTCGCGGTTGGCGCGAGCAAAGCCAGATAAACGGCGAGCGCTATGGCGCATGCTGCGCTGACCATCGTTGCGCTCCTCCAGACGCCGATATTTGCCCAGAAGGAATGCCGGCGCGCGCGGGGCTGTATGCGGGATTCGATCGCGCGCCAAACGCGAGCCGGGGGCTGCACCGGCTCGATCATTTCATCGAGCGATGCGAGACGCTCTTGCCAGCCGGCGACCAGATGGCGCAAGCGAGGGCTGTCTTTCATCGACCGCTCGAAGCGAGCGCGTGCAAGCCCCTGCAGCGTGCCGAGCGCATACTCGGCGGCGAGGGCTTCACGCAATTCTGGATTTTCGTATCTCACTATCTCAACCTATCTTCTCTGCAATGCCTTCCATGCAACCTTTGAGTTTGTCCAACCCGCGCCGAACCCAGGTTTTTACGGTGCCCAACGGTTGTTTCAAATGACTCGC
>JBDTMS010000951.1:0-2042 GCA_039934195.1 Betaproteobacteria bacterium | reverse complement strand
CCGTGATACGCGCGTCTCTCGAGCTCGATATCGACAGCTACGAAGATTTTCATCGGCAGGCGGCACGCGTGTGGGAATCCGCCGGCGGCTACGCACCGACGGTCGGTATCATCGGCGCGGTCATGGGCTTGATCCACGTCATGGAGAACTTGTCCGATCCTTCCAAATTGGGCGCGGGCATCGCAGTGGCTTTCGTCGCCACGATCTACGGCGTCGGCTCGGCGAATCTGCTGTTCCTACCGATCAGCGGAAAGCTCAAAGCGTTGATCGCGCGTCAGGTGAAGTTCAAGGAGATGGTGATCGACGGTTTAGAAGCGATTGCGAACGGCGAGAATCCGCGCAACATCGAAATGCGCCTCGAAGGCTATATTCAATAGCGTTTGCAGCCGCGAAAACCATTCACGAACCATGAGAAAGCGGCACCAAGAGGAACCGGAAAACCACGAGCGCTGGATGATTTCGTACGCCGATTTTATCACCCTGCTGTTCGCATTCTTCGTCGTGATGTACGCCATCTCGCAAGTCAACGAGGGTAAGTATCGAGTGCTGTCCGACGCGCTCCTGCAGGCGTTCAAACCCGACGGCCAGACTGCCAACGTCATCAATCCGCAGGTTGGGCCGCAGGGCATGCATAGCGGAATTGTCTCCGGCGTGATTCCGCGTCTGCGCGTGCGGCCGAGCGAGGATCCGGCGAAGCGCGCGCGCGAGGAGCGTATGCGCAACATCGCGCGCGATGTTTTAAAAGCGCTGGGGCCGTTGGTCGAAGAAGGCAAAGTGCGCGTCAAGCAAAGCGCGCGGGGCATCGCTGTGGAGATCAATGCCAGCGTGCTGTTTCAGTCCGCGCAAGCTGGACTCGAGCCGGAATCGTTGCGTGTGTTGTCGGCCGTAGCGCAGGTTCTCGCGCCGATCGACAATGCGATCGAGGTCGAAGGGCACACTGACCGCGAGGCGATCCGCACGTCGCAGTTTCCGTCCAACTGGGAATTATCTGGAGCGCGCGCCAGCAGCGTCGTGCGTTTGTTCATCGAGCGCGGCGTCGCGCCGGCACGATTGGTTGCAGCGGGCTATTCCGATACGCGCCCGTTGACTGCCGACGATACGCCCGATGGACGGGCACGCAATCGACGCGTCACCGTGATGATCCACACCGAGCCGACGGACAGCGATGCCGGTGCCGAGCTGAGCGATGGTCAGGGATTGAAAAGCGCACCGAGCGAAGCGCCACCGGCAGCCGCGCCGGCGAATCAATGACGGCAATAGCGGTGATTTGTCGGTGCGGCTCGGCTAAGCGCGGCCCAGAGTGCGGGTAGAGTCGCCGACGTCGCGCTGACCGTCTGGACCATACAGCTTCGGCACGCGCCCACCAACTTGTAGCGCCGCCAAGGCGGCGTGGTTGTGGCTCATACGGACTGCGATCAACACGCCGTTCGCGTCATTCAAATTGCGCACTTCTGCCGCCAGGCTCAACAGCGCATCCCACAACTGAGCCAGCTCAGGCGTTTGCGTGGCTTTCGCCATGCCAGCCTGGCTGAGATCCAGACCTTTCGATACGAGGTAACGGGAGCGGCGCTCGGAAAATTCCGCGAGCTGGTCCAGCTGTTCGGATTTGACGCGGGTTAATTCGAGGAGAGCTTCGACATCAGAGCGCTTGAGGCACGCGCGTTCTGTTTCGAGCAGTGTGCGAAACGCTCGGAGCGCGGTGTTTTCTTCGCGTAAGCCGGCCGCAAATTCGGAATTTTGCGGCACAAGAGCGAGTTAGGACGCTTTCTGAGTTCCGAGGTATTCGCGGACGGACGCCAGCAGCTTGTCTGCCACGGTTTCGGAATCGACGCGAAAATGACCATCGGTAATCGCTTGCTTGATCGCGTCCACCTTCGCGACGTCGACCACGCCTACGTCATTAAGCACCTTTTCCAACTGCTGCAGAGTTGCAGAGAGGGAAGTAATCTCGACAGTGTCACCATGCCCCGACACCGGCGTGGGCGTAGTCTGCGTGGTTTTCGCTGGCGCGACATCCGGCACCCCCAAGGGGGAGACGGGTT
>JBDTMS010000950.1:0-2044 GCA_039934195.1 Betaproteobacteria bacterium | reverse complement strand
TCTCGGCATCGTGCCGAAAACCTACCTGCCCAACTATCGCGAATACTACGAGTTGCGCCAATTCACGCCGGGCGATTTCTGTCTGCGCGAAACGGTGTCTGTGGCGGGTCAGCACGACGTTCCGTTCGGGACGCGCCTATTGTTTCGCGCGGACGAGCAACCGCTGCTGACGTTGTTCATCGAGATTTGCGAGGACTTGTGGAGCCCGATCCCGCCCTCGTCGTTTGCATCGCTTGCCGGTGCGACGGTGCTGATCAATCTTTCCGCGTCGAACATCACGGTCGGCAAAGACGAATATCGCCGGCGGCTGGTATCGAATCAATCCGGCCGCTCGATCGCTGCTTACATCTACTGCGCGGCGGGCTATGGCGAATCTACCACCGACATGGCGTGGGATGGCCACGGCATGATCTTCGAAAATGGCTCGCGCGTAACCGAGAGCAAACGCTTCCAGTATCAGTCGCATCTCGCGACCGGCGACATCGATCTCGATCGCATCAACCAGGATCGGATGCGCACCAACAATTTCGGACAGTCCGTCGGCCGGCACGCGAAAGACATCGCCGGCTTCAAGGTCGTGCCGTTTACGTTGGATACGCCGGCGGATGTCGAGCTGCCGCTGGAGCGCAGTTACGAGCGTTTTCCCTATGTGCCGTCCGATCCACTGACCCGCGACGAACGCTGCCATGAAGTCTATGAGATTCAGGTGCAGGGATTGGTCAAACGCCTGAACGCGATGAACGCGAAGAAAGTCGTCATCGGTATCTCCGGCGGTCTCGATTCCACCCAAGCGATGATCGTATGCGCGCGCGCGATGGATGTGATGAAGCTGCCGCGCAAAAATATTCTGGGTTACACCATGCCCGGTTTTGCGACCAGCGAGCGCACGCTCGATCAATCGCGCCGGCTGATGAGCGCGGTCGGCTGTACCGCGCACGAGATCGACATCAAGCCGAGCTGCATGCAGATGTTCAAGGACATCGGCCATCCGTTTGCCGAAGGTAAGCCGGTGCACGATGTCACGTTCGAAAACGTGCAGGCGGGCGAGCGCACCAGTCATCTGTTCCGGCTGGCCAACGTGCACAACGCGCCGGTGATCGGCACCAGCGATTTGTCCGAGGTCGCGTTGGGTTGGTGTACCTACGGCGTCGGCGATCACATGGCGCACTACCACGTGAATGCCAGCGTGCCGAAGACGCTGATCCAGTATCTGATCCGCTACGTCGCGCGCACCAATCAACTGGGACCGGAGGTGAGCTCAGTGCTCACCGACGTGCTGGAAACGCCGATCAGCCCCGAGTTGATTCCAGGCAAGAGCGAGCTCGAACCCGGACAAAGCACCGAAGCAGTGGTCGGGCCGTACGAGCTGCAGGACTTCACGCTCTACTACATCCTGCGCTTCGGTTACCTGCCTTCGAAAGTCGCGTTTCTCGCCTGGTGCGTTTGGCGCGATAAAAAGCGCGGCAACTGGCCCGACATTCCCGATGCGCTGCGCACGCAATACACGATCGGCGACATCAAGAAATGGATGCGTGTGTTCGTGAAGCGCTTCTTTCAATTGTCGCAATACAAGCGCAGCGCGATGCCCAACGCACCCAAGGTCGGTTCAGGCGGCTCGCTTTCTCCCCGCAGCGACTATCGGGCGCCCAGCGACAGCGAAGCTACGGCGTGGCTTGCCGATATCGAGCGCGTGCCGGATAAGAAACCGTCCTAACGCCGAGCGCGACAGCGCAAACGCACCGTCGCCGACCAATCCGTGGACGACCGACATCAATGCGAGAAATACCGGATATTCCCAGCCCCCGCCGGTGCTGGTGAATACCCAGCCGTTTGGATAGTGCACCCACGCGGCGACCAGCATCACGGGGAGCAGCGCGAGCGATGCTTGCCGGCCATACAAGCCGGTAATAATTGCGATGCCGCCGAGTAGTTCCGCCGCGACTACCGGATAAACGAGCGCGCCGGGAATACCGACCGAGTCGAAAAACTTCGCGGCACCCGGCAATGTGAAGACCAGAATTTTTAACAGCGCGTGCGAGATCCA
>JBDTMS010000949.1:0-2046 GCA_039934195.1 Betaproteobacteria bacterium | reverse complement strand
GCCGGTCGACCTTCCGACTCGGCGGGCCGAACAATTTTGAGAATTACAGCACACGCACACGCGACTCTGGCGAGACGCGTTTTGGAGGTCCAAATATGTACTCAGTGAAAGAATTCGACGCAGGTACTCCGGCGCGGACCTCGGCAGCGCTGGTAACGCTGGAAATCGATGGCGTATCCGTCACGGTCCCGGCCGACACGTCCGTCATGCGCGCCGCAACCGATGCCGGCGTGCGCGTGCCGAAATTGTGCGCGACCGACATGCTCGAGGCGTTCGGCTCGTGCCGTTTGTGCCTGGTTGAAATCGAAGGCCGCAAAGGCTATCCGGCGTCCTGCACGACGATGGTCGAGGCTGGTATGAAGGTGAAGACGCAAACCCCGAAGCTCGCGAACTTGCGCCGCGGCGTGATGGAGCTCTACATCTCCGATCATCCGCTCGATTGTCTGACCTGTCCGGCAAACGGCAATTGCGAATTGCAGGAAATGGCCGGCGTCGTGGGTCTGCGCGAAGTCCGTTACGGCTACGAAGGCGCCAATCATTTGAGCTCGGAGAAGGATCAGTCCAACCCGTACTTCACTTTCGATCCGACCAAGTGCATCGTCTGTTCGCGCTGTGTGCGCGCCTGCGAAGACGTGCAAGGCACGTTCGCATTGACGGTCGATGGGCGCGGTTTCGCGTCGATCATCTCCACCGGTCACACCGACTTCATGGCGTCCGAATGCGTTTCCTGCGGCGCCTGCGTGCAGGCCTGTCCGACCTCGACCTTGATGGAAAAATCGGTCGTCGATAAAGGTCAGCCCGACCACAGCGTCATCACGACCTGCGCGTACTGCGGCGTCGGCTGCTCGTTCCGCGCCGAGATGAAAGGCTCCGAAGTCGTGCGCATGGTTCCCGACAAAGACGGTAAAGCCAATCACGGACATTCCTGCGTAAAAGGCCGCTTCGCATGGGGCTATGCGACGCATCCGGATCGCATCAAAACGCCGATGATTCGCGCCAAAATCACCGACCCGTGGAAGGAAGTCTCGTGGGATGAGGCGCTCGATTACGCGGCATCGGAATTCAAGCGCATCCAAACAAGCTACGGCCGCGAATCGGTCGGCGGCATCACGTCGTCACGCTGCACGAACGAAGAAACGTATCTGGTGCAAAAGCTCGTGCGCGCAGCATTCGGCAACAACAACGTCGACACGTGCGCTCGCGTTTGCCATTCGCCGACCGGCTACGGCCTGAAGACCACGCTCGGCGAATCCGCCGGAACGCAGAACTTCGACTCGGTCGACCATGCAGACGTGATCGTGGTGATCGGCGCAAGCCCAACGGACGGTCATCCGGTATTCGCATCGCAGCTCAAGCGCCGCTTGCGCCAGGGTGCGCAACTCAT
This sequence comes from Betaproteobacteria bacterium, assembly GCA_039934195.1. GTDB lineage: Bacteria > Pseudomonadota > Gammaproteobacteria > Burkholderiales > SHXO01 > SHXO01. The sequence continues at coordinate 662 of JBDTMS010000949.1, read as the reverse complement.
CGTGATCGACCCGCGCACCATCGGTTTAGTGCGCTCTGCACACGTGCAGGCTGCCTATCACCTGAAGCTGCTGCCGGGTACCAACGTCGCGGTGGTCAATGCGCTCGCGCACGTCATCGTCAGCGAGGGGCTGGCAAAAGACGATTTCATTCGCGGGCGCTGCGACGTCAAGGAGTTCGAGAAGTGGAAGAGTTTCATTCTCGACCCGATCAATTCGCCCGAAGCAACCGCAAGCATCACCGGCGTGTCCGCGGCGGACCTGCGCGGGGCTGCACGCCTGTACGCCGGCGCGCGCAACGGCGCGATCTACTACGGCTTGGGCGTCACCGAGCACAGCCAAGGCTCGACGATGGTGATCGGCATCGCCAATCTGGCGATGTTGACCGGCAACATCGGCCGCGACGGCGTCGGCGTCAATCCGCTGCGCGGACAGAACAACGTACAAGGTTCGTGCGATATGGGCTCGTTCCCGCATGAGCTGCCCGGCTACCGCCACGTCTCCGATGCCACCGTGCGCGCGCCGTTCGAAGCCGCGTGGAAAGTGCAGCTCGATCCCGAGCCCGGCCTGCGCATCCCGAACATGTTCGATGCGGCGCTCGATGGCTCGTTCAGGGGTATGTACGTACAGGGTGAGGATTTGGCGCAATCCGATCCGGATACCC
>JBDTMS010000948.1:0-2047 GCA_039934195.1 Betaproteobacteria bacterium | reverse complement strand
GCCCGCGCGATTTGCACCGACGCGATGCCGACGCCGCCGCTTGCGCCGTGTACCAGCACGGTTTCCCCGGCCTGCGCTTTTGCCTCGTGATTCAACGCATGATAGGCGGTGGCATAAGGAACGTAGACACCCGCGCCTTGGGCGAACGAGAGTCGCTCGGGCAACGCATGCACCTGCGATTCGAGCGCGAGCGCGTATTCAGCGTAGGTGCCCGTGATGCTTTTCGCAAGGTAGACGCGGTCGCCGGGCTGGAAACCGGTGACACCCTCACCGATTGATTCGATGACACCCGCGCCGTCGATCCCCGGCGTATAGGGGAGCGTCGGTTTAATCGCATAGGTACCCGCTCGCTGGTAGGTGTCGGCGGGGTTCACGCCGGCAGCATGGATTTTCAACAAGACCTGCCCCGGACCGGGCTGGGGCAGCTGAACTTCGTCGATCCGCAAAACTTCGGGGCCGCCGAAGTCACGAACGAGAATCGCTTTCATCGATATTTCCCTGTGGAAGAATGCGAGCGTGGGCTCACATTAGAAGCTTGTAGATAGCCGATCGAGTATCTGCGCCGCTAGCTTTTCGTGCGTCGAGTCATGAACACCAGCCGCTCGAATAAGTGCACGTCCTGCTCGTTCTTCAGCAACGCCCCGTGCAGCGGTGGGATGATCTTGTGCTGATCCTTCGAGCGCAGCACGTCCGGCGAGATGTCCTCGGCCATCAGCAGCTTCAGCCAGTCGAGCAATTCCGAGGTCGACGGCTTTTTCTTCAGGCCGGGCACGTCGCGAATCTGGAAGAACGCCTCCAGCGCCGCGCGCAGCAGATGCTTCTTGATGTCTGGAAAGTGTACGTCGACGATGCGCTCCATCGTGTCTGTATCGGGAAACTTGATGTAGTGGAAGAAGCAGCGGCGCAGAAACGCGTCGGGCAGCTCCTTCTCGTTGTTGCTAGTGATAATGATGGTCGGCCGGTGCGCCGCGCGTACCAGCTGCTGCGTTTCATACACGTAGAATTCCATGCGATCGAGCTCGCGCAGCAGATCGTTGGGGAATTCGATGTCCGCCTTGTCGATTTCGTCGATCAGCACGACGGATGGCGTCGGCAGATCGAACGCTTCCCACAGCGGACCGCGCTTGATGTAGTTGGCGATGTCGTTGACGCGTGGATCGCCGAGCTGCGAGTCGCGCAGCCGTGACACGGCGTCGTATTCGTACAGTCCTTGTTGCGCCTTGCTGGTGGACTTGATGTGCCATTGAATCAGCGGCCGCTCGAGCGCATTCGCCACTTCGATAGCCAGCATGGTTTTGCCGGTGCCCGGCTCGCCTTTGATCAGCAGCGGCCGCTCGAGCGTGATGGCGGCATTCACCGCCATGGTCAGATCCTCGGTGGCAACGTAGGTTTCAGTGCCGCTAAAACGCATCATGGCAAACCTTTCAGTGGTAACGGGGGCGATTATAGCCGGGCGACGGCGGCTGCCCAGAGCAAGTACAATTCGCTCTATAACCGAATAAGAGGAGCCCATGCCAAAGTTCAACGCCAATCTGTCGATGATGTTCAACGAGGTCGATTTTTTGGAGCGCTTTGGCGCCGCAGCCAAAGCCGGGTTCAAAGGCGTGGAGTTCCTGTTTCCTTATGCTTACCAGCCCGCGCAGCTCGCCGAGCTGGTGCACAAGAATAATCTCCAGGTCGTGTTGTTCAACATGCCGCCGGGCGATTGGAACGCCGGCGAGCGCGGCATGGCGTGCGATCCATCGCGGGTCGACGCCTTTCAGGAGGGCGTCGGCAAAGCCGTCGAGTTCGCCAAGGTACTCGACTGCAAGCAGATCCACTGCATGGCGGGACTCAAGCCGCGCGGCATCGGTGAAGCGCAGATGCGCGAAACCTACATAGCCAATCTGCAGTTCGCCGGCAGAGAGCTCGCGAAGCATGGCATCAATTTGTTGATCGAAGCGATCAACACGCGCGACATCCCGGGCTTCTATTTGAATTATTCGAGGCAGGCGTTCGACATCATGCATTACGCGAACGTGCCGAATCTGCGCTTTCAGTACGACAT
>JBDTMS010000947.1:0-2048 GCA_039934195.1 Betaproteobacteria bacterium | reverse complement strand
CGGAGCGAATCGCCGACCGCTTCCAGATTCATGATGTTGCCATCGACGACGGCGTCTTTCGGCAACGGCTCGATGGCATAGCGCTCGAGGCGAATACGGCCCTTGCCTGCGTCGCCCAACTCAACCATCTTGACCGAAGACGAACTAATATCCACGCCGATCAGCGGCGGTGTCTTTGCTGAGAACAAATCGCCCAGCCAATCACCGAATTGCACTTTTCCTTTGAGCATATGCTGTTTAGACGAGAGTCTGATAAGTTACATTAATTGCTAGCACCAACTTCTTCGATGCATGCGAATCACTGAATTGCGCTGACCATCTGAGAGAGAAATGTTGGCGGGAACATATAATGATTTCCTGTCTCAGAACAACGTTCTTAACTTTCTCCGTTAACAATTCCCCGCAAAAGCAACTTTGATGCCCAAACGTTGGTGGATCTATCCCCTCATCGGGCTCGGCACGCTGCTAGTTGCCGTGCTGCTTCTCGTCGTCTACGCAGCCGCGATCGTGTATCCGACGTTGCCGTCGCTTGAGGCGCTGACCGAGTACAACCCGAAAATTCCTTTGCGCATCTTCAGCGCCGACGGTGCTCTGATCGGCGAGTTCGGTGAAGAGCGCCGCGCCGTCGTCAACATCGGCGAGGTTCCCGCCCCACTCAAACAAGCTATCGTTGCCGCCGAGGACGAGCGCTTCTACGAACACGGCGGCGTCGACTACATCGGAGTGTTGCGCGCAGTGGTGCATAACTTCACCGCTGGGGGCGTCCGACAAGGCGCCTCCACGATTACCATGCAGGTGGCTCGCAATTTCTTCTTGACCAAAGAGAAGACGCTCAACCGCAAATTCAACGAAGCGCTCCTCGCCTTCAAGATCGAGCACAGCCTGAGCAAAGATCAGATACTCGAGATTTATCTGAATCAGATATATCTCGGGCAGCGCGCCTATGGCTTTGCGTCGGCCGCCCAAGTCTATTTCGGAAAGAATTTACGGGACTTGAATCTAGCTGAGATGGCTATGCTCGCGGGGCTGCCGAAAGCGCCTTCGCGCTACAACCCGGTGGTCAATCTGCAACGCTCAAAGGAGCGGCAGCTCTACGTTTTGCGTCGGATGCGCGAGTTGAATTTCATCACGCCCGAGCAGCTGGAGGTCGCCAGCCATCAACCGTTGCTCGTGCGGCGCGATCAGCCCGAGTACTCCACGCGCGCTTATTTCTTCTCCGAGATGGTGCGACAGTCGATGTTCGAGCGCTATCAGGAAGATGCCTACACCCGCGGCTTTCGGGTCTACACAACGCTGGTGAAGGCCAATCAAGATGCCGCCTATGCCGCTGTACGTAGAGGAGTGATGGATTACGACAGACGTCACGGTTATCGCGGCGCAGAGGGGTATTACGAGCTGCCGGCGACGGTCTCCGATGAAGCTTTGGAAGATGCGCTACAGGAACAGGCCGAAGATGACGATGTATATCCGTCGCTCGTCCTGCAAGCGAGTCCGAAAGCAGTGAAGGCTTATCGCAAAGGCGGCGAGACGATCGAAATAACCGGCGACGGACTGAAGTTCGCGCGACTGATGCTGGCCGAAAAGGCGCCGAGCAACCGCAAGCTGCGGCGCGGCGCGCTGATCCGCGTGCAGCGAGACGACAAGAAGAACTGGCAGATCGTGCAGGTACCGCAGGTGGAAGCTGCCCTGGTTTCGATGGACCCGAACGATGGCGCGGTGAAAGCACTAGTCGGCGGTTTCGACTTCTTCCGCAATAAGTTCAACCATGCAACTCAAGCGTTGCGGCAACCAGGATCGAGCTTCAAGCCGTTCATCTATTCCGCTGCGCTGGAAAAAGGCTTTACGCCGGCAACGATCATCAACGATGCCCCGCTGATTATCGACGCCGCCGAAACCGGTTCGGTGCCGTGGGAGCCGAAGAATTTCGACGGCATATTCGACGGCCCGATTCGGATGCGTACGGCGCTGACGAAATCGAAGAACTTGGTATCGATCCGCATCCTGCAAGCCATCACACCGCAGTACGCGCAGGACTACATCACCCGCTT
>JBDTMS010000946.1:0-2051 GCA_039934195.1 Betaproteobacteria bacterium | reverse complement strand
GCGCCTTGCCTCGGCCAGCCTGATAGCGCGTCTCGGTCACCCCGCCCACCAATTTTGCGACGGCGCCAAGCTCGTTGTCACGCTTCGCCAGGAGCGCTTGATACATCTCCGCGAGCTTCGAGTAGTCTTTGCCAAGTTCGGTCGTGGCGGGAATCAACATGGCCATGACACGATCCACGTTGCGCAAGCCCATCTCGGCCGCAGCGATCGGATCGGATGCCAGGACCTGCGTATTCACACCCGGATCCAGCGTAGCAACCGAATCTTCACCGCCGAAGCGCAGCATCGGATCCTCTAGCTGGCGTGCCGCGAGTCGATCCAGAATCGGCCATTCGTCATCGAACGTCATGCCGTTGCCGTACTGCCGATAGCCCCAATCGATGGCGAAGAAATCGTACGGTCCGAATTTAGGAATCAACGCGGCGTTATCGCCGGGCTGAGCGACGTAGTTGAAACGCGCATAAGACATGATCGACGCCGACGTTCCCCACTGTTCGGTGAATTCGCGACTCCTCAGTTGCTCAACCGTATAGGCGGAAGGCGCTTTGAAGTTGTGCCGCAGCCCCAGGGCATGGCCGACCTCATGACTTGCGACATAGCGCAATAGCTCGCCCATCACTTCGTCCGGCAGCGGCAGCTTGTTCGCGCGCGGGTCCAGCGGTCCCACCTGGGTGAAGTACCAGGTCTCCGCCAGGCGCAGCACGTCATGCCAGAAAATTGCGTGCGATGAGATGACCTCGCCGCTACGCGGATCTACTACCGCGGGTCCCATTGCGTTCTGCCGTCCGCTTGGCGTCCACCGCAGCACGGAATAACGAACATCTTCCGGATCCCAGTTCGGGTCTTCCTCTTCGGTGGGCGCGTCACGCGCCACGATTGCGTTGCGAAAACCCGCCTTCTCGAACGGCCCTTGCCAATCCTCGACTGCCTGCTTCAGATAGGGCCGCCATTTTTCCGGCACCTCGCGGCTGATGTAGAACACGATCGGCTTGATCGGCTCCGACACCTCGGCTTTCGGGTCTTTCTTTTCCAGGCGATATCGATTGATGAAGGCCCGGCGCACCTTGCCGTGTTCTTTCGTACCGTAATCGTCGTACTCAGTCGCGTAATACCCGATACGCTCATCGTGGTAGCGCGGATGCATCGGCGTTTCCGGCAGCAGCAGCATGCTCGTATGAAAGATGAATCCCAGCGCGGTCGGCACCGGATCGTCCTCGGACGACCTCAGCAAATCCTTGGGATCCGGCACCCAGGTTTGATGAAAGCGGATCTCGATATTGTGCGGAAACGATTTTGCGCTCTCGATATAGGAGCGTTTCGGATCGACGGACGCCATCCGAAAGTGCTGCTTGAACTCGCGTCCGAAACCGTCCGGGACGTCGGTCGCAAACAGACCGGTCATGTCGATTACCGGGGCGCCGTCTGCGCCTTCAGCGACCGCATCGAACGCGCGAATCACGGTTCGCAGCGATGCTTCCTCGACACCGCGTTGCAGGCTCGGCATGTTGGGCGCCCACATCTCATAGCGGACGGTCTCGAGATAGACCTTATTGCCCCGACGAACCCAGCGTACGACCCGCGTGTCGACCACCGATCCCGGGGCCACAAAATCGCTTCCCGTAGATAGCGCCGCAAACTCGGTATTCAACAGCATGTCGCGATCCAGCATCTTCAGCGGGATCTCAAATAAAACGTGATCGCACACCACGTGTACGGTGAACAAGCCCGGCAGCGACGTCATACGCTCGGGCATGTTCGGCCGGCACGGCGCAACCTCGCTCGCTTTCATCGCCGGCGCCGCCTGCGCGAAGCTCACCCACGCGCCTAACGCCACCAGCCAAAAAAATTGCCTCATACGAAATCCTCAACGGAGCGCGGGATCCCATGATCCAACGCGTAATTGCCATCAATCATACTGAACTGGTGCGAGCGCGTTGCCACCGCTTCGGGTGCAAGCGGCACCCTTTAGCGATAACGGCCTGCCCGTGGTCGGTTGACGCGCGCGAAAACGAGCTATTATTCTACGCAAGCTGTGTCTGTAGCCCGGCGTT
>JBDTMS010000945.1:0-2053 GCA_039934195.1 Betaproteobacteria bacterium | reverse complement strand
CTGCGACACCGGGCGCGGCAGGTAGTACACGTTGGCGTGAGAGATCTGCAGCAGTCGGCCTGCCGGGTCACCGACAGTTCGTCATCGGTGTCGATCATTTCTTTGCGCTCGCACTCTCGATGCGACCGAGCGCGCCAGACAAAAAATCTATAAGGACTTCCCTCTCCCGTGCAAGCCTTAGGTTGGTACGGGTGTGACTGCGAATCTATAACCGGCATTCGAAAGAGGCAGTTCAATCTGAGCACACTGCACATCGAAAACACCAGCGCGGCTGCGGCCTGGAATGCTGTGCTCTGGGCGCAATGAGATGAACATTTCGAAAGCTCAGCTCCTTTGCTCGCCGCTCGATTTGCACCAGAGCCGCCCTGCGGATAAATGCCTATCGGTGTGGAACGGGCGATGTACGCCTCGTCCACCAGCACCGCCTGTCGATTCGCCTCCACCGCTTCCTTGTACATGCCAACGCGGAAGAAAGTATGGAACGGCATATGGACCACATGTCCGGCGCCAGGCATTAACCGACCTAGACGTTGCGCGTGAGGTACGGCGCGCTTCGGATCGCTTGATGCTTCCGTCAGATGGATGTAGTAGTGAATCGCGCCCAGATGATCAAGCGTTTGCTCCAGCGTCTTCTCCAACAGGCCGACGATTTCATCGGTACGCCCCTTAGCCGTAGTGCCGACAGCTTCCCAATAGTCCCATGGCTGCAGATCCATCAAAGACTCGGCATAGAGCACTGTGATCTGGTCATCATCAGGACGGTCCGGAGTTCTCCGGCAATTTGGGATCGGTTGCGGGTCGCATCTTCGCAGCGCTGCCGATCGAGGGCAGCTACACCGGCGATTACGGGGTGCGCAACCTGGCCGGTTTGGACACCACGCACAAGCTGGTAGCGTTGTCGGAAGCCGTGAAGCCGGGACACAGTCTGATGTTGTGCCGGCGCGATCGCGGTACGGCGAGCGAGGATCTCGACCGCATGCTCACCAGCATTCAAAGCGGTCTTTATAGGCACGAAGGGCGGCGTCTATTTTTCGTGTCTCGGGCGCGGCGCAAGTCTGTTCGACGAGAGCTCCGAAGAGCTGCGCATTGTCCAGGATCGGCTGGGGGAAGTGCCGCTAGTCGGATTTTTCCGCAACGGCGAGATCTCCCATAACCGGCTGTACGGCTACACCGGCGTGCTGACTCTGTTCTTGTGATTGCGCTACACCTTCGTACCGCTTCGCGGCCGCGCCGAAACTAAAGACGTGACGACTCGACAAATTGCGCATGCGTGATCTGGGCTTCACTTGGCTGGATGTCGCTGCGCTGGCCTGGTTCTTCATCTGGTGGATCGGCTATGCGCGGTTTGCCAACTGGTATGCGACGCGCCAGCCCAGCCTGCAGACGATGATGATCAAATACGTTCGATGAAGGCCTTCACGCTTGGAAGCTCGCGCAGGCTCTGCGCGACGGCGACCAAGACGATCAACGCGCCCGCGCCGATCGGCAATGCCCACAGGGTGCTGATCCAGCAGCTACCGATGCGAACCCGCGGAACGATTCCCCATTGAGGCGGCAACGAGTCACTCAAGCGCAGACGATCGTCTGCGTCGGTCAGGCTTGCCTCACGGGGATCGTGCGGCACAGAAAATTTGCGCGACTCGGTCAGACACGCTCCGCAGGAATTCTCTAGAACTCGATCGTTGACTTCAAGGCGATGACAATCGCGTCGTGGTCATCGCGCCGCCCGCCCGGATCATGGAGGTACTGGAGGTTCGGGCGCAAGGTCAGCCACGACGCAGTGTGCACTTCGTAGAACAATTCGCTCGCATATTCCGAGTGCTGTATCGGCTCGTCCCCACTCAATCGCTGCGCGTCGGCGGCGCGCGTATTGACATGCGTTCGGGCAAAGGCGATGCCGAGCACGTCCTTCGGCCGGGAAGAGAACAGACCGTTGAAAAACGCGCCGGCCGTCATCTGATTGTCGAGAAACGACGTCCTCCGATCCGCACGCGTCAGGTGGAGAAATAGCGTCATGCCCGAGAGCGAATGTCCGTCATGCGCCGTACCGGTC
>JBDTMS010000944.1:0-2055 GCA_039934195.1 Betaproteobacteria bacterium | reverse complement strand
GATATACCAAGATCCTTCTGGAGATGGGCGCTCAGATGCGCTCTTACGGCGCTGCGGTTCTCTTCGAACTCGGTATGCAATACCTTACCTCGCCGTCACGCCTGACTATGCGCGAGGACGTGTTCTGGTGGGCCTCGGTTCTCACCGGCCGTAGTGATATTGACAAGGTTGACTACCGGTATTTTAAGCGCGACGTACTTCAGCGCGCACTCGTCGAAGTTGACGCACTTCAAAACGAATTTAGCCTCGAGCTAATCGAGCACAGAGAAGGGCGCCGGGTCGCCGAGCTTCAATTCTTGGTGCACCGAAAAATCCAACCTGAGCTCAATGTCACTGAAGCGCGCAATACGTTTGACCTAGTATTAATTGAGCGCATGCGCAAATTGGGCTTGAAGGACGAGGAGGCCGATAGGCTGTACACCAAAACCGATGAAGCTCTTCTACGGTCGACCTTAGACCACGTCGAGCAACGCCAGCGACATACAGCGCTCGCGCCACTAGCCGCGCCAGCGGCATACTTTCGCGATGCGCTCAAAAAGGGCTACGCCGCGCTCACGCGCACCGGTGGCGCTCGGCGCGGCACTGCGCCACCGCGCGGAACTACGAAGCGTGTTCCGGTGAAAGCGTCTATTGAGACCATCCGTGCCGAATGGGAACGCGCACAAGCAAACGCCGCGGAGAAACATTTCGCAGGGCAGGGGAGGGAAGCGCGCGATGAATTGCAGCGGGAATTCGAAGCCTCCCAGCTCGCCAGTATTATGGAGCCTATCGCAAAGGCCTGGCGCCGCGACGGCCCCGCTAGCAAGATTGCCGGGCCGATCTTTTTCCGGTGGTTAGCAGCCCGCTCATGGGCGTCGGAGCCCAGTGATAAAGACCTGCTCGAGTTCGCCGTCGCGAAAGGGACGTTTGACTCGCTATGACGCGATCTCGGAATTGGTCTCAGCCGTTCTCATAACCCAGCATCAGCGCAAGAGAGATGAACAGCGCACTATTGTCGGAATCGTTCGATCAACCAAGGCTTAGCTCTAACCGCGAGTGAGCAAATTTGCCCCCTCACGGCTATGTGTCGGTAACGGCAGCTGCGAGGTCGGCGGCGTCTACCTGTTCGCGGAAAAACTATTATTAGCGCATATCGTTCACAGTGTTCACGGATAGCAGCACCTGCCGCGACTAGCGACTAGCGACTAAGGCCAAAGGCCAAAGGCAAAGCGCGATTATTCCGATGAGAATTGGCAGCGCAAATACGATGGCAAAATAGAGCACGCTTTCGCTCGCGTAATAGCTTTTGTATCCTATTTGATAGGCGCCTACGCTGGCTAGGCCAACAATAGAACCCGCATGAATGTAGGTTCGCCAATCGGTGAATCCGTGCACGAGATGAAGGCTATGGGCTATTGCCCAAGGACGCGAAACTGCTTGTTCGAAGTACCTGAACAACATGATCGAGCAAGACCACCGCGGTGGCTTGCAATCATTTTGTTGTTCCGCAGTCGGGAATTGAATGCTGTTAAGTGACTCACTTCACGGAGTCATCCATCGGCCTATGTCGTTATCATGCGCTCGCGTCAGAGGAAGGAGCGCACATAGGCCAGTTGTTCTTCAATCGAATAAAACAGATCAATCGTTGGATGCCTCCTCTCTTTTTAAAACAAAGCTGAACCGCGCGATCAACGAAATCTATCAATTGCATCAAGGAAGCCTCGTGAGGCGGGCAGGGCAGGAGGGAACAACTGCGCTCCACCACCTACTGAAGTGAAACATCGTATTGGCGCGATGCTTGATTTTCAAAATGTTCGCAACGCGCTAATCACCATAGCGGGCGTTGAGCTTATGAGGCGCATTCGAAAGAGGCAGTTCGATTTGAGTGCGCCGCGCATCAAAAAAATAGCAGCGCATCTGCGGTCTGGAATGCCGTGCTGTGCACGCAAATGACGTGAACATTTGGAAAATGGCCTCTTTGCTCGGCGAGCAATTTGCACCAGAGCCGTAAATCCTTTCATGGCATTCCAACGCAAAGTCGGTTGAATCGGTATGACGACGTGGAGCCCTTTGCCT
>JBDTMS010000943.1:0-2056 GCA_039934195.1 Betaproteobacteria bacterium | reverse complement strand
GGGCGACCATCCCATTAGCCTCAAACCTGCTCAGTTTTACGTGATAACTCACAGCGTGGCTGCTGAAAACTGCAAAACGATCGATGCAACGATGCAACTTCACATGGCTCCAGAAGGCTGCGCTAGCCCCGTCAACATCTGCACGAAGGGAACGCTGGTCAGCGGCGATCCGTCTTTGTCTGGCGCAACGTGGCTCTACACATCACTAGGGACCGCGCCGTCGGTTGGCCTGTCGGATTCTATCGAGCCCGCTACAACCTTGTCATACGCCGGGGCGGTTCTCGTAACGACACTACGAGATGGCACGCTCACTACGAGGAACGCCGGCGTGTTTGATACCGTCACCGGGTCATTCAGCCAGCTAGACAAAATGACTGGCGGTACAGGACGATTCGCGGGTGCTAAAGGATATGTTTTCGTTACTGCAACCGGCAGCATCGCAGCGGGATTCAGAACCAGTGTCCGAGGCGAAATTTGTTCCAATCCTTGACTCTAAAGTTTTGTGTACGCAGCTAACATGGCATTAGCTAATGTGGCAGCCGAAGTGTGCAGCGCGAGTCCGCCGCATCGGTTTTCACGCGAGTCGCAGCGCTGGACGCGTCGGCACCAGCTCACCGGTGTCGAACGCAACGGTCCGGAGGACTTTGGGTGACAGGCGAAGGAGGGATATCAATGCCACCCTCACTGTGAGTGGCTGGCGATGGACCCATATAAACGCCGAACCGGAGTTGCGGGTTTCTAATACCACTGGCCGAAGCCATTCATTTCAGTACAGTCGCCGTTCGCGATGTGCGCCAGAGGCGAACGGGCATCGTCGCTAATACAGGAAACAAGCAATGACAAAAACGACGCCGCTATCCGAATACCTCGTGATCTCCCGCGGGCAATGGGACAAGGCCTTATCGCGGGAAACGATACAAGCGGCGATCGAGAAGTTCTATGTCTGGCACCAGCGGCTCGTGGACGAGGGCAAGATGAAGCCTGGACAACGACTCGCGCGAGACGGAAAGACCGTTACAAAAGACGCCGTAATAGATGGTCCTTTTGCCGAAACTGACGTCTCGCGTCATCCATGCAACAGGCTGAGCAACCCCGCCATGGAGCAGGCCGGTCTCAGCGGCTTCGCCTGCAGCGGCGGAACCTGCCGCAGGGCCAGGCCTATACTTTATGGTGCCGCCGGAGTAGACTTGCTTAATGGCACGACCACTACGTCTCGAGTTTCCCGGAGCCTTCTATCACCTGTCCGCGCAGGGCGATCGGCAGCAGCCGATATTCGAAGACCAGGACGATTACCTGATCTTTCTCGATTTGCTGGCGAAGGAGGTGCGCCAACAAGGCTGGGTGCTCTATGCATTCTGCCTGCTGGAGAATCAGTATCACTTGCTGCTTGAGACGCCCGAGCCGAATTTGATCAGAGGCATGCGGCGGTTGAACGGGGTCTACACGCAAGCCTTCAATCGACGCCATAGCCGAGCCGGCCGCGTGTTCCAGGGACGATACAAGTCGATTCTGATCGACCCGGGCAGTCATCTGCTGGAGCTTTGCCGATATGTTGTGCTCAATCCGGTGCGTGTCAAAGTGGTCGCATCGGTAAAGCAGTGGCCCTGGAGCAGCTATCTTCCCACGCTCGGCAAAATGCCTTGTCCGGATTGGATTGCCGCAGAAAAACTATTGAAGTTTTTCCACCGATCCTTGCCGCAGGCGCGGATGGCCTACGAGCGTTTCGTGGCAGATGGATTGAAGCAGCCTTCACCCTGGCGCGAGCTGAAGGGTCAGATGTATCTGGGATCGGAGCCGTTCCACACGCAGGTACGCAAGCGACTCGCGGGCAAGCAGGTCCGCGGCAGCACGTCCCGATCGCCTGAGCCCGACCGGCCTAGCGCACAAGCTGTAGTGCGCGCAGTAGCAAAAGCCCACGGGCTGAAAACCGGTGCCGTACTCGATCGCACATCCAGCAGGGCCTTCCAGCAAGCGGTGTATCTTCTGCGTCGACGCGGCAACCTAAGCTTGAACGAGGTCGCAGACCTCGCCGGTGTTTCGATCGGTAGAGTGTCCC
>JBDTMS010000942.1:0-2057 GCA_039934195.1 Betaproteobacteria bacterium | reverse complement strand
AAGATGTGAGCCGCGTCCTCCGCGCCCTACCTCACACTTGGTGCGTGCCTCTCTGATGCGAGAGGGTGCGGCGATTTTGCCAAAACGCGACACCGTGCAGCAAGCAAAAGCGTCCCTGAACGGGGAGATAGGCAAATTGTGTTGTGTTTTTGCAACAATGAGCATGCGAGGCGGAAAGAGGCGCTGCAACAGACAGGTACGATCGAGTCTGCATGCTGCGCGTGAACAGAATGCACAAGTTAGAACAGGCGCCCTTCGGCGTCCGTTAACCCCGCCAAGTCGCCTACTTAGAAGCTATGCTTAAGGCCAACTGTAGCAGCCCAGACATTAGCGCCGAGGTTCGTCGGAACGCCGATACCTCCGCAACCGTGTAGAAATTCAAATCGTCGTTCTTGATGTATTGACCCATTACGTAGGCCATCGTTTGTTTGGAGCGTGTGGTAGTAGCTTAGGACGACCGATTTGGCCCCGGCCTCGCTGGCGTCGCAGGCTGCGCCGTTCGCACGCTGGCATCGTCCGTCTTGCGCCTGCTGTACTGCGCGCCGATGTGCCGGTCGGCAGATTCCACCTCGTTCCGATCGACCAGGCGCTGCGCCGGTACTCATCGATCGCGGCCCGCACCAAGGCCTGCGACTTCGTACTTCAGCTATTTCCCACTGCGGGTCCCATGTTGATGTTGCCGGTCAATGCTACGTCGGCGTTGGCCGCCGGTGCAGCTTACAAGAGAGCGGCGGTGTTGCGTCGGCAACACACCGACCTAATACTTCTCTAGATATTTCCGAAAAAAACGCGCGCCAGCTCGGCACCAGGATCAGGTGCTCGCATGAATGCTTCACCGACGAGAAAAGTGTGGACTGCGTTAGCACGCATGTGCGCGACGTCTTCAGGTCGAGCGATTCCCGATTCCGTAACTACGATCTTGCCGCTTGGAATCTCGCTCAACAACTCCAGCGTCGTTTCCAGTTTCGTTTCGAACGTTCGCAGGCTGCGATTATTGATTCCCAGTAATGGCGTCGTAAGCTCGAGCGCGACGTTCAGCTCTTGCGCGTCGTGGACTTCAACCAACACGGCCATACCGAGCTCGCGTGCTGTTGCCTCCAACGCCTGCATGCGTGGCGGATCGAGCGCCGCGACGATGAGCAGAATGCAGTCGGCGCCCAGCACGCGCGACTCGTAGACTTGATACGGATCGATCATGAAATCCTTACGCAGCGCGGGCAAGCCGCTCGCGTCCCGCGCCTGCTGCAGATATTCCGAGCTGCCCTGGAAGAACTGCCGATCGGTCAGTACGGACAAACATGCGGCACCGTGCCGCGCGTAGCTCGCTGCAATCGCCACCGGGTCGAAGTTCTCGCGCAGAACGCCTTTGCTCGGGCTTGCCTTTTTGACTTCCGCAATTACGGCCGCGTGACCCGCTGCGATTTTGTTTCGCAATGCGCCGACGAAATCTCTTGGCGCCGGATTGGACAGCGCCTCTGCACGCACTTGCTGCAAAGGCTTTGCCTGCTTCGCGGCTTCGACCTCGGCGCGCTTGACGGCCAGGATGCGTTCGAGGATGTCGGGCTGTGCGTTAGAGCGCATGGAAAGAGGCAACTTTTAGCGAGCGTTTGCAGGATTGACCGATCGAGCTCGACACTTGGTCACTCGACACTTGGTCACCGGGGGATGAATGAGCAATCAGGTTTTGAACTGCCGGGTAAATTCCACGAAAGCATCGAGCGTGCGACGGGGCGCGCCGCTCGCAATCACCGATCGTGCGCGCTCGACGCCGGTGTGCAGGGAGTCCGCGAGTCCGGCGACGTAGATAGCGGCGCCCGCATTGAGGGCAACGATGTCGCGCGCGGGACCGGCTTGATTGTCGAGCGCGCCGAGCAGCATTTCCTGCGACCGCGCACTGTCGGATACCTGAATGCTTTCCAGCGGCGCCTCCGCGATATTGAAATCGAGCGGATGCACGTTGTATTCGTGCACCTCGCCATCCTTCAGCTCCGCCACCATCGTCTCGCCGCTGATCGAGATCTCGTCCAGACCTTCCAGACCATACACGATCATCACGT
>JBDTMS010000941.1:0-2058 GCA_039934195.1 Betaproteobacteria bacterium | reverse complement strand
GCAGCTTCACGGCAAAGCAGTGGGGCTTTATCGAAGCGCAGCTTGAACAACTGCCGGATACGCCCTCGGCGCGCAGGCTCGCGTTCGTGTGCAGTCTCGGGTTCGGGACCGGATTGCGATTATCCGAGCTCGTCAATGCCAAATGCATGGACTTTGATCGCGTGGAGCTCGATTCGCAGTCAGAGGGGTGGGTTCTCAATCTTGTGAGCCGGGGCTTCAATAGCGATCCGAGACGCGCTAGTGAAAATGTTTAACTGATCGGTCGACTCGATGACGAAGCGGGATCTGCGGCCCACAACAGATCACTAACCGCGATTGCGGGATCTCGGCGAGTTGGCTCTACGATCAGCTCAAGCGATTTTTTATCGAATGTTCGTGCGCCCTGGGATTAAGTGACAAGACTGGCGCGCAGCGCATTGCCAAAGCGAGTACCCATTGGCTGCGTCATACCTTCGGTGCTCACGCGGTGGCGAGGGGCACGCCGCTCGAGGTCGTGCGGACGTGATGGGGCACGCAAGTTTGAATACCACGACTATCTACGTGAAGGCGGAGCGGAAAAGGCGTTTTGCTGAGATGAACCGATTCTGGGATGAGCACATGGTGGCTCGTGATCGGCGGCGGATGGGAGTGGACCAATGACTTCTAACGAACATTCGGGCAGATATAAAGTCCTCGACGCACTATCGCCCTTTCACGGCGGTAACCGGGGTTCGAATCCCCGTGGGGACGCCAAACTAATCAACGCATTACCTTTAATCTATTCGTGCACTGGGCCATCTTAGGTAAATTTTACGTAATACTCCGAATGAGGCATGCTCGGGGTGGCGCCGAATAATTGGCTCGTATCGCACGCCAGTGCGATGAAACCCAAACGGCGACTGCTGGTTCGTGTGTAGCATGCTTTCCGCACGCGCCGACCTTAACGCGCCGTTACAGGAGCGCTGGCACATTGCAGTTCTTAACATGCTCCCCGGTGCGCAGCCGACCGCTGCCGTCTTCGTTGACGTCGCGCGCTGCTGATCCTACCTCGGAATATCGCTTTACTCTTTCCTACCAGCGCCGGCGACGACGCGTAGTTCGCTCGTGGCTCCTGACTCCGCCGATGCTGTTCCCGTGCTAATGTCAGTTAACGACGTTCGCAATAATAAAAAAGCGGAGACCGGACATGGACTATCCAACGTCAGCTGAGGTGGAGAAGTGCCTGAAGTTTATCGCGGTAGAAGTGGGTGATCTATCGGCGAAGCCATTCCGTGTAGACCTGTTATCGGTCTCGGGCGGTAAGCCACCGATGTATACCGTGGTGATCCTGTCACCCGCAAAGGAAAAGCTGCGTCAAGGACTCGGCGAGCTGCTTGATCGGTCATTTAGTCTCGGCGTCGGCTCATTTATGTTGAAAGGGCCCGAAGCCGTTGTGCTGGTTTCTAAGTACGGACATGCTGAGTGACAATGAGCGCGGTTGCGTCGAGTGCACAGTTCAGTATTAAGACTCCACGTGCCGAGCTTCTAAAAGTACTAACCTTCCCGACAGCAACCGCCAGAGCCCGAATGCTTCATGCGTTGCTGATGAAGCGAGAGAGATGCAAGCGCTTAATCCGGCCGCGAGTTGTTCTGCAGCTGACCGCGAGTTAGCCACATCTGGGTTTTCTTCAACATCGGGACTGGCTGAATTCTTTGATTGATCGCTGGTTGTCGTGATCGGCCGAGAGACGATGAGTGAAAATATTCGATTCGGAGTTGCTGGGGCTGTTTGGTTGGTGGACGCTTGCCACTGCGCAGGTAAAACGACTGGAAGACCTGAGCATTGATACCGAGACCATACGAAAAGCCGCACAACTGCTCATCGAAGACCGAGGCCATCCTGAGCGTCAGCGTGCGACTGTCGATGCTCTGAACGAGGACACAGCGGTTGCGCTATGCATCTGGCTTCGTGATCCCGCAAATGCATCCGGTCTACTTAAGCAAGCCCGAGCAACATCGCGCAAGCGGAAATGAGCGCGGGGTAAACTGAATCGCCCCGGGAATTGTGGAGGCTCCACACTCTGAGAGAATGGAGCCATG
>JBDTMS010000940.1:0-2058 GCA_039934195.1 Betaproteobacteria bacterium | reverse complement strand
CGACCGCGCCCATCGCTAGATTCACGATGCAAGATCTGACTCTCTGATTGCGCTGTACGGTGAACTCGATGCGCGGCGCTGCATAAGTCGCGGTCTGTGGCGACTGCGGTCGTGCGCCAGCCTGATATTCCAGCAAGGACTGCGATGTTGGCGAGTCAAACTCGGCACTTTGCCGGTGGACGGCCGTAAATCTTTGCGTCTATGACGCCTGCCGTGAAATGAATGATGAGCTTCGCACCCTAGCATCTACAGTTTGCTGCCGTCGAAAGTCCAGTTCATGTTCTTAGCGCGAAATACGATCGCGTTTTTCCAAGGCTTGATCTTCGCAATCTCTGTGGGGCTGGTCGTGACTTGGTAGTGTTCGACGCAAACGAGGAAGCCGAGAAAGTCATCGTCAGTCGCTCTAACGATGTACACCGCGCTACCGCCCGAGACTGTTTTGGGCTCTAGCTCGGCCAACCCTCCACCCCCTTGAGCAGCGGTGTAACCGTTGCCTGCCACCCAGATTTTGGCACCTGGACGCGCGTCGTAAGTTTCTGGACGCGCGTATTCCACCCAAGAGTCATGTGCATCGAGGCATACCGCTCGATCCAGATTTGGAGCTTGCACGGCCGGTGGCTGGTCCACCAGCGAGATCGCTTTGTGCAGAAACGCCCGCACTACAACCTGCCTGACGCCGATCGTATCCATCCCGACATTCTGGAAAGAATAATTCAGCGTTACCAATCGATACGCACCGCCCCCATAGGGTTCGAGCTGTACGGAGCTACGGAAAATCAGGGGCGACTGGCTCAGCCGCTGGACGTTTCGCTCCTGTAACTGCCGATCGAGGTCCTTGAGTCTGCTGTCGTAGAGCAGAAGTACGAAAACCGTTACCAGCGATACGCTTGTGCCGATTACGAACTGGCCGACGGATAACCATAGGCCAACATCATCTCGCCACGGCTTCGACTGCGACGTCCTCGGACTCACTGGCGCGCGCGGCGCGCGCGCCAGTGAGCCCCGTGGTGGTGTCCTTAGCCTAGAGTTGAAGCGTTCGTTCATGGACATGAAGGGGAACGCAGAGTGACCCGCCTGCAGTCAACCGTAAAAGGCGCCAGCCGAGCGCACGAATCCGCAGTTATGCGTGTACCGTCAACCAGGCAAATCCCCTACTGTTAAACCCACGCTGTCGCCGTTGTCAGGCGAGCAGAATATAAGGTCTTTCGATCGTGCTAGTTCACGACCATCCCTTTCCGCCCAAATCCGGAGCGGCTCTGTCCGAGGCAGCAGAGCATCAGCAGGAGTCGTTTTGCGACGGAACTCGCTTTGCGCTTTCTTCTTCGAGAATTCCGCCTCGTTGGCGAGATGCTTACGCCCCTCCCACACCCAGGTCGAGACCGCATAGACCTTGGCGCCATGCACTGGCACGCCGCTTTTTTCGTGCAGCGTGACGGTGACCGTCAAATGCGTGGCAGAGTTTGCCGCGCGCCTGCTAATACAATCCACTGATCCCACCACCGCCTGCGATTGACTTACAGCCACTGCCGCTTGGCCACGAGATACCTTGCCCGCCGGTGACGAGAAGGTCATAGCAAGCGACGAATTGCTCTCGTATACGTCGCTCAGTCGCTTCACGTCCGCAATGGATATATCTTCGGTACGGGTCTTGAGCTGTCGAAGTGCATCGCTCGCCGCCTGCTGGGCGTTCAGCAGCGGCGCCCTGTCGCGCGAGTCTTCGAAGCGATCGTTTGGTGCAGCCCTCAATGCCATTTGTGCCTCGGCGAGGCTTTTCTCGGCCCGCGCTATTCCTCGGGTTACCTCGTCTCTTTCGGGCAGGATGCGAGGACCATCCTTCTGAACAGAAATCCGTGTTCGATCGAAACGTCTGCGGTCAGCGAACAAGGCTTGAAATTTCGGTTCATCCTCCGCAACCCCAAGCACTCGCAGCATCTCCCGCGAGGGGTGAGGCGATGGTGATGGATCCTGAAGCGATTTTTCATCGACCGTACGTCCGGGCGTTCTGGTGTCGTCGACTTCGTGCCCCCGCGTGCTGACTTGGTCGCCCTCGTGCGAGGG
>JBDTMS010000939.1:0-2065 GCA_039934195.1 Betaproteobacteria bacterium | reverse complement strand
TGCATCACATCGTGATGAACAACTCGCACATCAACATCTTCTCCAGCACGATCGTACATTGGCTGACCGAGATCGCGACCTTGGCGCTATTGTGGTACGGCGGCTACCGCGTGTTTCACGGACAGGCGACGATCGGTGAAGTCGTCGCTTTCATCAGTCTCACCCAGCAACTGTACTTTCCGATCAATCGCATCAGCGAGATGAATCGCGTCGTGCACAGCTCGTTCGCCGCGATCGAGCGCGTGTTCGAAGTGTTCGACACGCAGCCGGAGGTGCGCGAGAAGCCGCAGGCGAAACGCCTGGCACGCGTAGCAGGCGAGGTTCGCTTCGACAATGCTTCGTTCGGTTACACCGCCGATCGGCGCACGCTCAGCAACATCGATCTGCACATTCAACCGGGCGAGATGATCGCACTGGTTGGTTTGAGCGGCGCCGGCAAGACCACGCTGGCGCAGCTCATCCCGCGCTTTTTCGATCCGCATGAGGGCCGCGTGTCGATCGACGGCATCGATCTGCGCGACGTGACTTTGCGTTCGCTTCGCAGTCAAATCGGCACGGTTGCGCAGGATACGATTTTGTTTTCCGGCAGCATCCGCGACAATATTTTGTACGGCCGGCCGGACGCCAGCGCAGAAGACATGCTGCGCGTCGCGCGGGCCGCGCACGTCGACGAGTTCATCGACAAGCTGCCCGAGGGTTATGAAACGCTGCTCGGCGAGCGCGGGGCAAAGTTGTCGGGTGGGCAACGTCAGCGCGTCGCAATCGCACGCGCGTTTCTCGGCGATCCGCGTGTGCTCGTGCTCGACGAGGCAACCAGCGCGCTCGACAGCGAAAGCGAATATCTGATCCAGGATGCGCTGAAGCGGTTGATGCACAACCGGACCAGCATCGTCATCGCGCATCGGCTGTCGACGATTCTGCATGCCGATCGGATTGTCGTGCTGGAGCAGGGGCGGATCGTGCAGATCGGACCGCACGAAAAATTGATCGCCGAAGGCGGGCTGTATCGCCGCTTGTGCGAACGGCAGTTTCGCTTCACGCCGCAGGTGGTCAAAGAATCGGTAGTGCGCCTGCAGGAGGGCGCTTTGGCGGCCGGTTGACGGCGCTGGAACGCGGGCTAGTGTCCTGAGTCAGGAATTCGCTGGACAAACTTGGACATCTTCGGCGTGCAACGACATAGACATTGTTGGCGCACCATTGCCGGTGTGAAAAACCGACCAGGCGAGCGCCAGGCTAGGCGTCGCGCCGCGGCGAATATTGAGCAATATCCGTAAGGCGCGCAACAACGCATGGTGCTCGCCTGGCCGGTTTCGGCAGCGAATTTCTGACTCAGGACACTAGGTTCCCGCGACGAGACGCTGCAGAGCGAGCGTCGCGATGAATGCCGCAACGGCGAGCGCCGCCACCGCTGGAAACCCCATCGCCGCGATGAACACGGCGTCGAGCAATGCAATCCCTGCGATCAAGCTGACTACCGCGCGTGGCACATCGCCCGGTTGGCGGCGCCGCAAAAAGCGCAACGCATACGCAACCCAGCCGGTGAAGAGTACGAACAGAACCGCTGACACGGCACCGTGCTCAACCGCGGCGAGTGCCGCATAGACGATCGGCAGCGCAAGAAAACCGAGCGGCCAGAGATTGCGCACAACATCGAGCGTTTCCTGCTTGGCGACATAGGTCAGGCCGATCAGATAGCACAGCAGCAGCACGGCCGCCCACCACAGTTGCGCCGGCGGGGACTCGACGATCGCGTAGCCCGCAACCGCGTACACCAGAAACCGGCACAGTCCCATCACCACCGGACTCAGCGGATTGCCCTTGTGGCGCCAGTTGTAGAACACGATGGCGCTGGACAGCGCAACGCCAGCCATCAGCGGCCGCCAGCCGGTACCCGATGCGTAGCCGTAACCGATCCAGATCAACAACGCCAAACCGATCACAAGCATGATCAGACCCGCGGCGAATACTGCGTGGGCGGTGATCTGTCCCGATGGGATCGGACGTTCCGGACGCTGACGCGCGTCGATCTCCCGATCGAACCAATCGTTCAAATACATGCCGGCAA
>JBDTMS010000938.1:0-2066 GCA_039934195.1 Betaproteobacteria bacterium | reverse complement strand
CAAGTGGGTGCCGCAGATGGCGGACAACGCGGAGGTGATGGCGGGCATTCGCTACCGGCCCGGCGTGAGTTATCCCGTACTGGTGCCCAACATGAAAGGCCTGGAGGGCGCTCTGGCAGCGGGCGCCAGGGAAATCGCAATATTTGCGGCAGCGACCGAAGCGTTTTCCAAGCGCAATACCAATTGCTCGATCGAAGAATCGCTGAGCCGATTCGCGCCGGTGTGCGCAGCCGCGTTGTCAGCAGGCGTGCGCGTGCGCGGCTACATTTCAGTGGTGCTCGGTTGCCCGTTCGAAGGCGAAGTCGCGCCTTCTGAGGTCGCGGACGTTGCAGCGGCGCTATACGATATGGGCTGCTATGAAGTCTCGCTTGGCGACACGATCGGTGCCGGCACGCCGGGAAAAACCCAGCGCATGCTGGAAGTCGTCGCGCGCCGTCTCGAAATCAGCTGCCTCGCGGGCCATTTCCACGATACTTATGGACAAGCGTTGGCAAACATCTTCGCGTCGCTGGAAATGGGCGTCGCGGTGTTCGACAGCTCAATCGCCGGCCTCGGCGGTTGTCCTTATGCGCCGGGTGCCACCGGTAATGTTGCGACCGAAGACGTGTTGTATCTGCTGGATGGTCTCGATATCAAAACCGGCGTGGACATGACCTTGCTGCTCGATGCCGCGCAGTACATCTGCGATTTTCTCAAGCGGCCGACTGCGTCGCGTGCGGGACGCGCGCTCACTGCGAAAGCATGCAGGCAGGCTGCGTAGTCCCGCTTTATGATCGGTAGCCAACTTCGAGCTTTCCTGTTACGCCGCGCATCCAACCGATCTCTGAGCGCGTAGCTCCGATACGCACATCGCGCAAGGAGAATCAGCATGTCGATCACCAATACTTGGACGAACGCCACTGTTGCCGCGTTGCTTGCATGCAGCAGCTTCGCGTCTGCACACGCGCAGCAGTGCCAAATTCAAAGCACGGCACAGCGCGTCACGGTAGTCGAGCTCTACACCTCCGAGGGCTGCAACAGTTGTCCGCCCGCAGACCGCTGGTTCAGCGGTTTGGCGCAGCAAGGCGTCTCGCCGGACAAGGCGATCTTGCTGGCGTATCACGTCGACTACTGGAATCAGCTCGGCTGGACCGATCGCTTCTCGCGTGCGAGTTTCAGCGCGCGGCAGCGTGACGTCGCGTCACGTGCAAGCCGCGGGGTCGTCTACACGCCGCAGATCGTCCTCGACGGACGCGACTTGCGTCACGGCTACAACGTGGAACAGTTGCGCGGCAAGCTCGCCGACATCAATCACCAGAAGGGACAAGCCAAGATTCAGGCAACCGTATCGCGGTCCGGCAATGACGTCGGCGTCAGTGGTGAGGTCCAGATGCTCGACCCGAAGATGAGCAAAGGCGCGTGGGTATGGATCGCAGCGTTCGAAAACGGCTTATCCAGCCCGGTCAACGCGGGCGAGAACGCCGGCAAGCGGCTCTATCACGACTACGTCGTACGCGATCTCGCCGGGCCGTTTCTGATCGGCGCCGATGGGCGTGCGCAGTTGAACCAGCACATCACGCTGCCGGCCGACGCCAACGCAGCACGCACCGGGATCGCGATCTTCATCGAGCGCAGCGACACGGGCGAAGTTCTCGAAGCCACATCGCAATACCCGCTCTGCCCCGCCTGACCTCCCGGTCACAGGCATCCGCGCTGCGGCGCTGGTCGCGCGCGAAAGCATCCCGTACGTGTGGCATGATCACGTTTGTGCACCGCACACGGCGCGGCTGCACTTAGACAGGGCGTGATCTGTACGCAGGGCTCGCAGCCACCGACTGCGTCGGGTCATTCCTTCTATTTCTCGACTTGCCGCACATAACCTCAGATTGGGGAGACCATGATTTCGCTATGCCACGCGCCAGTAGTAGATAACTTTTGTAGCTCGCTACCACGGAGAGTATTGGGGATAGTATTGGTTTCACTGCTGGCGACGAGCGCTGCGACCACGTTCGCTGCCGACCCCGCACCGGCGGAAGAAAAGCCCCTACCGGTTGCCGCAGTCGATGCGCTGAATGCGCTGTCCGGCG
>JBDTMS010000937.1:0-2067 GCA_039934195.1 Betaproteobacteria bacterium | reverse complement strand
CAGCAACGCAATCGTCGCAAGATGCAATGAAGCAAGCGGTCGCACGTGCCGCTATTGAGTACGTGCCGGACGACGCCGTGGTCGGCGTGGGTACCGGTTCGACCGTCAATTTCTTTATCGACGAGCTGGGTAAGATCAAAGGACGCATCGAGGGCGCGGTGTCGAGCTCGCAAGCGACGTCCGCGCGTCTCAAGGCGCTCGGCGTTCGCGTATTCGATCTCGACAGCGTCGACGAAGTGCCGATCTACGTCGACGGTGCAGACGAGATTACGCCCAGGATGGCGATGATCAAGGGCGGCGGTGGCGCATTGACCGGCGAGAAAATCGTTGCGGCGGTGGCACGGGTGTTCATCTGTGTCGCCGACGCGAGCAAGCTTGTCGAGGTCCTCGGGACCTTTCCGTTGCCGGTGGAAGTGATTCCAATGGCGCGCGGTTTGGTGGCGCGCGAGCTGGTCAAGCTGGGCGGGCACCCGGCACTGCGCCAGGGTTACGTCACCGACTACGGCAACATTATTCTCGACGTGCACGGGCTGGCGATCCTAGATCCGAAGGCACTCGAGAGTGCAATCGATGAAATCCCAGGCGTCGTCAGCAACGGATTATTCGCCCGCCGGCCGGCCGATTTACTGCTGCTGGGTGGCCAAGACGGCGTGCGCACCCTCAAGGCGATCTGAGAAAAAGCGCCGGGTGCAAAGCAAGTGTCACGTCATACGAATAGACTGACCGGTTGAGGCGTGAAGCGCTTCGGTTGAGGCGTAACTCGCCCCGGTTGAGGCGTGCCGCCCCGGTTGAGAGTGACCCGCCAATGGGTCTAGGAGACGGCAATATGGGCAGCGAACACACATCCAAGCAGTTCGATCAAGAGCTCGAAGCTTTGCGCGCACGCGTTCTGCAGATGGGCGGCTTCGTCGAACAGCAAGTCACACTTGCCGTGGACGCACTGACCAGTTGCGATCTGGAGCTGTGCGCAAGCATCATCGCCAACGATCACAAAGTAAACGCGATGGAGGTCGGCATCGATGAAGATTGCAGCACGATCATCGCCCGCCGCCAGCCTGCTGCCAGCGACCTGCGGCTGATCATGATGGTGGTGAAGACCATTACCGATCTCGAGCGCATCGGCGACGAGGCGGCCAAAATCGCACGCATGGCCAAGCTGATCAACTCGGTCGACCGGGTACAGCATCCCCGCTATGTCGAGATCCGCCGCATGGCCAATCTCGCACTGGAAATGCTGCGCAAGTCGCTTGATTGCTTCGCACGGCTGGATGTGAGCGGTTCCGCCGAAGTGGTGCGTACCGATCTGCATGTGGATGACGAATTTCGCGCGATCTTGCGCCAGCTCATCACTTTCATGATGGAAGATCCGCGCACGATTTCGGCGTCAATCGAGATTCTCTTCATTGCCAAGGCGCTCGAACGCATCGGCGATCACGCGAAGAACATCTCCGAATACGTGATCTACATGGTCAAGGGCAAAGACGTACGGCACGTGACTCTGGAGGAAATCGAGCGAGAAATTCTCGCTTGACTCGCCATGGCAGCCAGGCGAACATGATTCGACCGCCCGTCTGCTTGCCCGCGAGTGTTGCTCAGCTGATTCCCACTGTCGTATCGGCGTGCAGTGATTGCGTGCGCCCAACCGATCCGCACGCGCGATGACCGGTCATTCGACGCTTGCCGCGGTCGATCTCGGCTCCAACAGTTTCCGTTTGCAAGTCGCGCGCGTGGTGGAGGATCAATTCTATCCGCTCGATTCCCTGCGCGAACCGGTGCGACTGGCCGCCGGCATCGGACCGGACAAGCGTCTCGACGAAGCTTCGCAGCAGCGCGCATTGGATTGCTTGAAACGTTTCGGCGAACGCCTGCGCGGATTGCCGCCAGAAGCCGTTCGCGCCGTCGGCACCAATACGCTGCGCGTTGCCAAGAACGCGAAAGAGTTTCGCGCCAAGGCACAAGCCGCGTTGGGCTTCCCGATCGAAGTCGTCGCCGGACGCGAGGAAGCACGCCTCATCTATCTCGGCGTGGCGCACAGTCTGCCGGTCACCGATCAGAAACGCCTGGTGG
>JBDTMS010000936.1:0-2068 GCA_039934195.1 Betaproteobacteria bacterium | reverse complement strand
AAGTGCCGCTACGATTAGCCATCCCGCGATTCCTGGCAAGCGATTTAGTGGAGGAAGAAAAAAGCGCAGCCGCGGCTTCGCGCTATAGGCACAACTTGGATCCAATAGGTTACATTGGTTAGCTAAGATGGCGTCGTTTGTATACACGCGCAATGCCGCTTCCTTGGTACACGCCACGTGTACAGCGGCAAAAAGCGCGAAAACGATCAGATAGATAGTCACCGCTACGAACATGTCTGCAAATTTAATCTGTTGCCAATCCGCCGCGTTGCTTCTAACCCATGCAAAGTGGGTCATCGCCGTAAGCGTTGTGATAACCATGGCGGCCAGCATCAGTCGCGATAACCACACCCTCGGTCTGCCGGTGCGCAACCCGAGCATTTGATGGAGCATGACCAGGGCAACTAGAAGCATCACAGCACCGACCGCCGCTTCCTTAGCCGACCCTCCGCTTACGAGCAACAATGCGCCTACCGGACCTATTAGCGCGGACGCTGTCACGCCAATTGCGCCCGTACGTTGGACCGTTCGTATATCGTCGGCGATGCTATCCACGACGCACCGCGCACTTTCAGGAGTCGAGCTGGAAATCATTCGCGTGGCCCTCCAAGTTCAGCGATCTTTTCCGGCAATTGGTTTTTCACGGCTGTCACGGCTGCGGCTCGGCCGGCATAGACAAATAATCTCCAGACTAGTATCACAAGGCCCAAAAGTAGAAGCAATGCACCCTTAATTAATGAAGGTGCCGCAGATTGATCGAGCAAACGCCAGTCCCGTTCCAATTTCCAGCTGGCTGGCTGATCTTTCTCGAGCAGTTCGCGAAGATCGCTGCTGCTATCCATGCCGCGCAAAATTAGGCCCTTCATCGTCGCATGTGATTGCACAAGTTCGTCACCGTGCTGAGCTAATACCTCGTCCTCCGTTGGACCGCTCGCCCCCGACTGTTTCGCAACGTGACGAAAAAGCGGCTCGAGCAACTGAGCAACATTCTCTGGCGCTTTAGCGATAAGGATTACAAGCTTTGTCTCGTCATCGTAGGCGCGGACTGGGGCATAGTAGGCGACGCTCCTTTCGAGCGTGCTTAGCTTCTTGAACGTCTTGACTGCCTCGAGATAGTTTATCCGGCAATCCGTCAGCTCAAGCCAATCGGCTGATGACGGCGTCGCCATGTACTCGGCGCAGGTAAGCTTCGCCGGGGAATAGTTCGAGAATCCAATCCACAATCCCTGCAAGCCCGCAAGCAGCGCAATAACCCCCCCAATATTGATGACCCAGCTTATAGGCATAGTTGCTCCTAAGATTTGCAACCGACAGAGTGTTTGTGTTGCAAATATATATCCGGCTAAACACCTTGCCTCTATAACTTTAGTGAGATCCAATAGGACTAGTTAAGATACTGCACGCTTTGCAATCCCGCGGGACCGGGAACGGCGTCACCGTGCAGTTGACATCGCGGTGTAGTCTACATCGCGGTGCTTAGTTCGCTATCGCCCGCCTACTATGACGACGACACCGCATTATTGGGATACCGCCATAACTCATCTCAGCGAGCGCGATCCGACGCTCGGCGAGTTGATCGTACGCGCACGTGGCACGCAACTCACCTTGCGCAGCGATGCGTTCGTCGCATTGGCACGCGCGATCGTCGGGCAGCAGATCTCGGTGAAGGCTGCGCAGAGCGTGTGGGAGCGGCTGAT
The DNA here is from genome assembly GCA_039934195.1 of Betaproteobacteria bacterium. Lineage (GTDB taxonomy): Bacteria > Pseudomonadota > Gammaproteobacteria > Burkholderiales > SHXO01 > SHXO01. Next base: position 371 of record JBDTMS010000936.1, on the reverse strand, counting down.
CGGTTCGATGGAAATCTTCGCACCGGAGCATCTCGCCGTTATTGATCCGGTTACCCTGGCCAGCGCCGGGTTATCGCGGCAGAAGGCGAGCTATCTGCTGGATCTGGCCGGGCGCTTTCATTCCGGTGCGCTCGATCCGCTCAGCTGGCCGGCGATGGCCGATGAAGACATCATCGAAGACCTGGTTCGCGTGAAAGGCATCGGCCGCTGGACGGCAGAAATGTTTCTGATGTTTCATCTGCAGCGGCCGGACGTGCTGCCGGTCGCCGATGTCGGACTGCAGCGCGCGATGAGTCTGCACTACAACCGCGGGAAGCCGCTGACGGAAAAGCGGCTGCGCAAGCTCGCGAAACCGTGGGCGCCGTATCGCA
>JBDTMS010000935.1:0-2077 GCA_039934195.1 Betaproteobacteria bacterium | reverse complement strand
CGAACAGCGGATACCAGTCGATCACACCAGGTGCGTGATTGCGAATGAACTGCTGGGTGACGTAGGTTGCATAGGCGCCGATCATGATCATCTCGCCGTGCGCCATGTTGATCACGCCGAGCAGACCGTAGGTAATCGCAAGACCCAGCGCAGCGAGCATCAGAATGCTGGCGAGGCTGATGCCGGCGAACAAGCGGCCGGCGTAAACGCTGAACGCTACGCGCCGATCGATCGCGTTGATGCCGGCCTCTGCTTCATCGCGCACGGCCTTGTCGGGTTCGACGAACTGCCCGTTCGCATCTTTTTCCAGTATCGGCAGCAGCAGCGTTTTGGTGCGCTGCTGATTGCTTTTTCCCAGTACCTTGATGGCTTCGAGACGGCGCTTGGGGTCGCTCGATCGCACATACATGCCGGCCTGGGTTTGCTCCAGTATCGGACGGATCTGCGGATCGGCTTCGGTTGCCAACGCGCGGTTGAGCATCGGCAACAGCGTGTCGGAAGTCGAGTTTTCCATGCCGCGCGCCGCATTCAGTCGAACCTGGCGATCGGTCGAGAACAAGGCGAACGCGGACAAAGCGGAATCGAGCGCGCCGCGCAGTCTGTTGTTGATGCCGATCGTTTCGAGCTCGGCGGGTATTTCGAGCAACGCCGCGCCGGTCGCCGCGTCTTTTGCAGTGTTTTTATCGACGATGAGCACGCGGCCATCGGGCGTGACTTTCAACGTGCCGTCACGCAAGGCGGTCAACACCGGCAGCGCGTCGGGATCCGCAGCGCTCGCGAGCGCGCCGATCGCTTCGAGTTTCGCGGCGCCATCGCCTGCCAGCTTCTGCACCACCTGCGCGTCGAGCGCCCAGGCAGTACGAACACAGGCAAGAACCACGAGCAACACTGCCAGCAGCACACGCGGTGCCGAGGTCGATGCAAGCTTCACCGGATGAGTCCCAGGTGGAATGATTCGCCACGTGTCTACGCAACACGCGACAGACGGGTGTTTTTACCTAGCGCGAAAAGAGCCGGCCTGTTCGGCCGCCGCGAAAAATACCGGCCTATTCGGCCGCCGCAAAAAAGGGTCAGCCTCTTCGGCCGACCCCGCCGGGTAGTTACACCTTCGGTTTCTTATCGTTGCCGGGAATGTACGGGCTCCACGGCTGCGCGCGGATAGGACCTTTAGTCTTCCAAACCACGTTGAACTGACCGTCGGCACCGATCTCACCGATCATGATCGGCTTGTGCAGGTGATGATTGGTTTCATCCATCTTCAAGGTGAAGCCGCACGGCGCCTTGAACGTCTGACCGCCCATGGCTTTGCGCACCTTGTCGACTTCGGTCGACTTGGCTTTCTCGACAGCCTGCTTCCACATGTGAATGCCGACGTAAGTCGCTTCCATCGGATCGTTGGTGACCACGGTATCGAGATTGGACACGCTGTTTTTCTTGGCCCAGTCTTTGTACAACTTGATGAACGCATCGTTCTGCGAATTCTTCACCGACATGAAGTAGTTCCATGCGGCCAGATGACCGAGCAGCGGCTTGGTGTCGATACCGCGCAACTCTTCTTCGCCGACCGAGAAGGCGACCACCGGTACATCGGTTGCCTTCAAACCCTGATTGCCGAGCTCCTTATAGAACGGCACGTTGGAATCGCCGTTGATGGTGGAGACCACTGCGGTCTTGCCGCCGGCGGCAAACTTCTTCACGTTGGCGACGATGGTTTGATAGTCGCTATGGCCGAACGGTGTGTAGATTTCTTCGATGTCTTTCTCGGCAACGCCTTTGGACTTCAGGAACGCGCGCAGGATCTTGTTGGTCGTGCGCGGATAAACATAATCGGTACCGAGCAGGAACCAGCGCTTGGCGCCGCCGCCTTCTTCGCTCATCAGATACTCGACGGCGGGAATGGCTTGCTGGTTGGGGGCCGCACCCGTGTAGAACACGTTTTGCGACAGCTCTTCGCCTTCGTACTGCACCGGATAGAACAGCAATCCATTCAGTTCTTCGAACACTGGCAGCACCGACTTGCGTGACACCGAAGTCCAGCAGCCGAACACCGCGGAAACTTTATCCTGAGTAATCAGCT
>JBDTMS010000934.1:0-2082 GCA_039934195.1 Betaproteobacteria bacterium | reverse complement strand
TACAAACCCAATACGCCCGAGATCACGACGATCAACACGCCGACGACGCTGATGACGATCGTCATCAGCGGTTCCCGCACCAGCAAGCTGGTGAACAGCGGGATGCTGGCGGCGAACACGATCTCGACGATGCGCAGCCAGCGAAAACACCGGCGGTTCACGCGGGCGCGGCGACTGTACCATTTCAGCTGATCGTCGAGACGCTCTTCGATGTATTGTTTCTCGTTCATCGCGGCTGTGCCCGCCAGGCTGGCTTCGGTGCTCATCGGCTCGAGTATTCTCGTGAATGTCGCTCAAGGATTTCGTTGGGTTGGATCTCAAACGGTGCGCGATGCGAACAACGATCGGGTATCCAGCGTAACGGTTTTTGCACCGCGCGACCGCGCCTGGCAGACAAGATCTTCCGTACCGCCTGCGCTGTCGGCACTGGCGCCATCCCACAGCGCGATCGCAGTGCATCGGCGCGCACCGCACGTCAATGCGTTGAACAGCACCCACAGATTGTTTCGCTGCCAGACATTGTATTTCGATTTGTGACTGAGCCAGCTCGGCATCGTTTCGCTATCTTGCAGAACGCGCGGGGGCTCACGATCCAGCAATCGATTGAACCGGTCGATCCAGTCCGGACCGGCCGGCGCAACCGAAACCGGGATGAATTGCTCGGGTGGTAGCGCGAGATACAAACGCGTCGGCACGCCGAGCTCGAAGCACACTTCATGGAACAGAATATCGCCGCCATTTGCACCGCCGGCCAAACCCAGCGCAACGCCACCGTTTGCCGCGAGCTCGTTTTGAATCGCCGCGCGAATTGCATCACGCGCCGCGCTCTCGGCGGCTTTCGGAAAGCGCGGTACAGCGCGGCCATCTTCATCGATGCGATGACCGGTAAAGACGAGAATACGCCCAGGCGTCGCGTCCGCCGTTGATTGCGAACACTGCGCCAACGCCGCAGTTGCGTTTTCTTTACACACGCCCAGGTCGATCAAGATTTGCAGCTGGTCACGCACTGACCGCTTGCTGAAATCCGAGGCGTTGATCAATGCGGCACGATAGTCCGCCGCAACGCGCGCGGGCCGCGGCGGTCCATACAAGCCGAGGTCGGCAAGTCCGATGCGCAGCCAGCGATCCTCGAGTTGATCGCGATCCTGCCGGCCCTTCGCTGCTTTCAAAGCAAACTCCAGGCTGCCGGTGAGGGAGCGCAAGCGGCGCTGGCACTGCTCGAGCTGTGTCGCGGGTTCGTCGCCGTCGTCGCACACGGTCGCCCAGATTTCCGGCTGTTGCTGCGCCAGCGCAACGGTTATCGTCAGTAAAGCCAGGGCGTTCAATCCGGGATAGAACGCATTCAGATCTTCGAGAAACGCACATTTGTAACCGCGGTAAGCTTCGCGCAGCAGCGGCGACTCGAGCGCTTTTGCTGCCCACGCATCCGGCGCAGCGGTACGCCAGGATTCCAGCCAGCGCATTTTCGCGTTACGGCCGCGTAACGCGAACGCTTCGGCTCGCTGGTCGGAGATTTCGCTCGTTTCGGTTTCGCATATGTAACCACCGCCGCCGCGTTGGAAGCGACTTCTGTTACCGCGGCCGACGGCGGCCTTGAGCGCGCGCGTGACCGCCGCATCCGACCGCGGCAGATCGGCGAGTCGCTGATAGACGGTGCCGAGCCGGAGGTTCGCTTCGATGTCGTCCACATCGCTGGCGCGCACCGCTTCCCAGGTGACGCGCGCACCCTCATAGTCGCGCGCATCGATCTGCGCGTTGCCGACCAACCGCAGCCCCGCCATCTCCCATTCGCAGCCGTGCGCTTCCTGACCGAGCAATGCGAGATCGCCTGTGCAGTTGTTGGCGACGGCTCGCGCGCAAGCTTCGCCGAAATCGCACGGAATGGTGAGGAAAATATTCGGATCCTGCGGGCTCATTGCCGGCAGCAAACGGAACACCGGACTGTCGTCGCCTTCCGATGCAAGGCTTGCACGAATCGTCGCGGTTAGCGCGGGCACCGTCGCTTTCGGATTGGCCGGATCGTATTGCAGATAGCGATCGGTCAGCAGATCGAACGGCACGACATCGCCCGGCGCGCGCAGC
>JBDTMS010000933.1:0-2086 GCA_039934195.1 Betaproteobacteria bacterium | reverse complement strand
CGCTCTTTATCGCCAAAGATTCCTCAGGCAACCTGCAGCCCATCACGCAGCGGGTAGAGGTCGGCATCAATGCACAAGGCGGCGTGCTGATCTACTTCGGCACCGGCCAGTACATCACCATCAACGACAATTCCACGACCAGCGCGCAGACTTTTTACGGCATTTGGGACAAAGGAGCTACGGTGATTGGCCGCAGTTCGTTGCTGCAGCAAACCGTCACCGGAACGGCTAGCGCCTCAGGCGGTAACTACCGACTAACCAGCAATAATGGCAATGCCAGCACGATGTTCGTCGCGCCATCCACTTATAAAGGTTGGTACATCGACTTGCCAAGTAGTGGGGAGCGGCAGGTAAGCGACCCGGTTCTCAACGGTGGGCGCATCATTTTTACCACGCTCATCCCGTCGTTGACGGCATGTTCGTCTGGCGGCAGCGGCTGGTTGATGGAACTCGATCCAACCACCGGAAATCAACCGGCGACCCCAGCTTTTGATAGCGACAACAACCGGAGCATCAATGCGCTGGATATCACTGCCAGTGGCGTGCAGACCAGCGCCATAGCTTCAACGCCCGGTATCGTCCAGCTGCCCGCCGTATCCACCATTGGCGGTGGAAGTAACGGCGGGACGTTACAGAGAAAATATATGAGCGAATCCGATGCCACCATCGGCAACGTCTTGGAGAATGCTGCAAGCATTCAAAGCAAGCGTGTGATGTGGCGACAGTTCAAATGATGTTGCTACAACATAGGCGATACCCATGAAACGACAATTGAGCATGCTGGGCTTCCTTGCTGCGATCGGTGGCATCACGTCCGGCGATGCCGACGCCATCAGAGTGCTGAATGATGCCAATCGTGCCGCTGCGCCTCAGATCGACGTCGGACAGATTGACGCAATCGACCTCGGCGGCAGGGCAATCGTTATCTCGGGCCGCAGATACCGGTTCTATGCGACCAAGGCCGAGATACATAAGAATGGGCAAACCGTAGATGCCGCGCGCCTGATGAAGGGAATGGCGGTTCAGTACACGGTCGCCAGGGGTCAAAACCGCGAAGATCTGGTTACCGAGATCTGGGTTCTGCCACCGCCAAGTCGATAGAAAAGGTACCTATATGCATATGCAGCGACGTGGCTTTACGTTGGTTGAGATGGTGATTGTAGTAGCCATTGTCGGGATATTGGCGGCTATCGCCTTCCCGTCTTATCAGAATAGTGTGCGCAAAACTCGTCGCACTAATGCCGAGGCGGACCTTGTGCAATTAAGTCAGTTTATGGAACGGATCTATACCGAGAACGGCAGCTATTCGCGCGGGGGTGCAAGTCCGGCATTGCCATTCACCGTGTCGCCGCAAGATGGATCGACGAGCTTCTATTCGTTAGCGCTCACCGCAAACACAGGCAACGCTTTTACGTTGACGGCAACGCCGATTGGTTCACAGATCTCAGACGGTAAGGTCGAGATCGATTCCATGGGAGCCAAACGCTGGGACGCCAACCACAACGGCTCGTTTGAGGGCACCGAGCAGCATTGGTAGGGGCATGGTCATATTCGCCCGGCGCGACCACTGGCTAAACATTAGGCTGGCGCTACGTGCGGATGAAGGCGCTCAGGAGTTCAGTACGACGTTGCTTAACTCAAGCTGATCAGCGGGGAGCCGAAATAGACGATACATGCGACTTTAGGTTACATGACGCCGGCAACTGCAGGACGATGGCGGCACTGCCGGCGGTGTTGATCTCGACCCGACCGCTTATGTGATGTCGATCAAACGTCTCGCCGACACCAGCGCCGCCCATTACGCCACCGATTGCGCCCGCGCAGTCGCTCAGCAGCCCCTCTTCCGTCATATCAGTCGCAAGTGCGACGACCGATACGAAGGCCGATGACGGGACAACCTCACCTGTTTCTACTGCTAGTAGCTGGAGGGGGATCTAATCGTTCTGCTTCCCAGACGCAATTCCAAAAGACCGCGTTCCAGCTTGCGTCACTATTGGATCGATCCGCGCCGCCGCCCGATGCATTCCTTCTGGTTCTGTCGCAAAGTTTTCGCGTGAACGAGTGGAAGCGGGTTCTCGCTTCCCGT
>JBDTMS010000932.1:0-2093 GCA_039934195.1 Betaproteobacteria bacterium | reverse complement strand
CACGGTTACGATCGATCGAGCTCATCGCCGGTGTGAGAGATCACCTGGTGTGAGACACGCCATGGCGAAGACTGAAGGCAGCGGCACGCCGCAGTCGACGAAGTTTTAGCCGCCTCTACTGCCGACTAAGTCGCTGTAGCAAAATCGCGGGCGTACGTACGCCCGTATGCGCGATCATGTCCGTTTGAAATACAGAAAATCATTCGGCGATGCTATGCTTTCGCGTGCGAATCGCAGAAAATTCGAAAGGGATTTAGCGTCCATTTTAATAGCGAAGCTGTTGGCATAATTTGGATTGGAGACAATCCTTCAGCCTTCGATGTATATTGCCGGCAGATGATCGAAAACGAATTCGCGCTCCACCACGGCTGCGTGATTTGAACTCGGGATCGGAGATCGGAGAAAAGCGGCGTTTGTGCAGCGCACGCGGCGCACTGAGGTTCGAGCATTTGATGCATAGCGTTGTGCCAACATCCGCGGTGAGATGACCGAAAAGAAGACTAGCGACAATCCTCGGTCCGGCGAGCGCGACGGCTGCTCAGCCTGTCCTCGTCATGACCTTATGGGGCCTGATTTCATCAGGCGTGACTTCATCAAATGGGCACTCGCTGCAGGTGCCGGTTTATCGGTCGGCACAGCGCTCGCTGACGATTCCGCGATCGGCAACGCGCCTCCGCAAGCGGACGATCGTTTCGTTTTCTCGGATGGCGATCGCGCGAATACGGAAATTGCGCTAGCCGATTTAGTTGTGGGCGCTGCGCCGATCATGGCGTGGCCGATGGAACCCAAAAGCAAAACCGTGCGCAACGGTTCACGCCTCAATCAAGTTCTCCTGCTGCGAATCGCTCCCGACGAGCTCGACGAAGAAACGCGCGCCCACTCCGCGGAAGGCGTCGTCGCCTACTCAGCGATCTGCAAACATGCGCAATGCCCGGTCACAGGGTGGATTCCTGAAAAGCAGGTGTTGCACTGCTATTGCCACGATTCTCAGTACGACCCGCGCCACAACGCAAAGGTCGTGTTTGGACCAGCACCCCGATCCTTGCCCGCTCTGCCAGTGAAGATCGCGGACGGGGTGCTGCTGGCGGCGGGCACGTTCCTCGGCAAAGTCGGACAGCGGCAAACTTAACAGCGCAAGACTGCCGGTTCGCTCGCGGTCGAAGAACGGCATCAACAGCCCTGGTAAACCGTAGGACTGTGCACGACTCATTGCTTGGGGGAGACCATGCGACTAAAAAAACTATCGGTGTGGAGCAGTTTGATTCTGGGAGCCGGCTTGTTACCGGCGACGCTTCCCGCAGGGGAGATCGCCAACTACACCCCGGTGACCGCGCAACGACTTGCCAATCCGGAGCCCGGTAACTGGCTGCTCTATCGCCGCACTTACGATGGACACGGTTACAGTCCGCTCGACAAGATCAACGCCGGCAACGTCAAAAACCTGGTTCCGGTGTGGACGTTTTCTACCGGCGTAGTCGAAGGACATGAAGCACCTCCGATCGTGAATAACGGGGTGATGTTCATCGCGACGCCACAGGCTCAGGTGATCGCGATCGATGCTAAAACCGGCGATCAGATCTGGCGCTACAAGAAAGAGCTGCCCGAAGATCTGGTGCAGCTGCATCCGACCAGCCGCGGTGTCGGCCTGTGGCAGGACAAGCTGTTTCTCGCCAGCACCGACGATCATCTGATCGCACTCGATGCCAAGACCGGCAAGGTCGTGTGGGACACGAAGGTCGAAGACTACAAGAAGGGTCACTACCTCACGCTAATGCCGCTGGTGGTAAACGGCAAAGTCATCGTCGGCTCGTCCGGCGGTGAGCTCGGCGTACGCGGTTATATTGCCGCTTTCGATGCCAACAACGGCAGTGAGCTGTGGCGTACCTATACGGTGCCTGCGCCCGGCGAGCCGGGAAGCGACACGTGGCAAGGCGATGACTGGAAAGTCGGCGGCGGCTCCGCGTGGATGACGGGAAACTACGACCCGGCAACCAACTTGATTTACTGGGGCACGGGCAACGCAGCACCTTGGCCGGGCGATTCGCATCCGGGCGATAACCTGTATACCACCTCGCTGCTCGCGCTCGACGCTG
>JBDTMS010000931.1:0-2107 GCA_039934195.1 Betaproteobacteria bacterium | reverse complement strand
ACTTTCGCGATGGTCATGTGATCGATGGTTTGCAGCTGCGAGCCGAACGCGGCGTGACAGGCGCCGTTATTCATCGCAATGGTGCAATCGAGCGGCTCTAACGGCGCATGCGCGAGATAGGGAAACACGTACTCCGCCTGGATGATTTTCGACGCCTTGCCGAACGCCGATTCGACATTGCCGCGATGCGTAGCGGTAACTGCCTGCTGCTTCGCCTGCGAGCGATACTCGACCAGCAGCTGATCGGTGCTGCGCGTTTCGGTGTCGGTCTCATCCCAGGTTATTTTCAATGCATCGCGGCCCTTCTTCGCAGCCCAGAAGCCGGTTGCATACACTGCGACACCTTGCGGGATAACTTTGACATCGACGACGCCGCGCACTTTCCGTGCGGCCGAGTCGTCGACCGATGCAGCTTTCGCATCGAACCGACTCGGATGCGCGACCACGACCGTCAACATCTCCGGCGCGTACACATCGATTGTGTAGATCGCTCGACCGGTCGACTTCACCTCTGAATCGAGTTTGCCCAGTGGCTTGCCGATCAGCGTGAATTGCTTCGGATCCTTCAGTTTCACGCTGGTCGGCGCGGGCATCTGCGCTGCGCGTTCCGCCAATTCGCCGAATGTCGCGTGTTTGCCGGACGTGCTGCGTACCACGCCTTTGCGCACATTGATCTCGCCTGCCGGCACCGACCATTCCTGCGCCGCTGCCGCAACCAGCATTGCGCGCGCGGTCGCGCCGATCGTGCGCATCTGCTCGTAGGAATTCGCGATCGACGAAGAGCCCCCGGTGCCCTGCATGCCGAACACGAAATTCTTGTACAGCTCGGGATTGGACCCGCCGCCTGCTGCGCGAATTTGCGACCAGTCGGCATCCATCTCCTCGGCCACCAATGTCGCAAGACCGGTGTAGGGGCCCTGCCCCATTTCCAAATGTTTCGATACGACGGTAACCGTGTTGTCCGGTCCGATCTTGATGAACGCCGCTACGCTGCGCGCAACCGCCTCCGCGGTCGAGGGCTTCGGTGCATCGGCCGCGCCGGCAAAACCCGGTACGTACGCGCTGACGATCAATCCGATACCGACCCCACCGGTGACGCGCAGAAAATCGCGGCGCGAAATTTGCGCAGGCAGCGGACGCTGTTGAAATCTAGCTACGTTAAGCATCGCTCATGCTCCCAAAGATTTTGCGGCCATGTGAATGGCGGCGCGAATACGAACGTAGGTGGCGCAGCGACAGACGTTGCCTGCCATTGCGCTATCGATGTCGGCATCGCTCGGGTTGGGAATCTCGCTGAGCAATGCAGTGGCGGTCATCACCTGCCCCGATTGGCAGTAACCGCACTGGGGCACATCGAGCACGACCCAGGCACCTTGGACCGCCTTGGCTTCCTTGCCGGTGAGCCCTTCGATGGTGGTGACCTTACCGCCCTCGACCGATTGAATCGGCGTCACGCAAGAACGCCGCGGCAAGCCATCGAGATAGACCGTACAGGCACCGCACTGCGCGATACCGCAGCCGAACTTGGTGCCGGTCAATTTCAATTCGTCGCGCAGAACCCAGAGCAGCGGCGTATCGGGATCGACATCGACTGTGACGGCCTTGCCGTTTACTGAAAAAGTAGTCATGTGAGCCTCGTTGATTGGTCCCGGGTGACTTAGACGTGACCGATCGGCGACGGCCTAAGTTCCCAAGGCACGGATATAGCCCTCGATCGAGCCGTTTTTCTAGGCTTCGCACTGGCATTGGGCGGTCGCTGCGACACCGGCGTAATATCGGCTAGTTGAGCCTCGCGAGGCGGACGGCAGCGCTGTCAGATGTCACCGCTGTTTCGGGCTTATCGCACACGACACATCGCAGGCCCTGTTCGCATGCGGGCCACCATGAGAGGACACTTGAGACATGCAACTAGAGACCGAACGCGTAGCAGATTTACAGGCCATCGGTGCATCGATGGCACGGCCGAACGTTTCCGAAGATTATCCGCCTATGCCGGCGCTGCCCACGCTGGTCGACATCTTCACGCTGCGTTTGCATAAACCGAAGTTCGGGTTGCCGATCGCCTCGGCCGCGCATAACGCGCAATGCGGATTGCTCGCGCTGAAGG
>JBDTMS010000930.1:0-2113 GCA_039934195.1 Betaproteobacteria bacterium | reverse complement strand
AGGGCATGATCCGGCGTCGCTTGCATGATCTCCTGCCACGCAAACTGCAGTAGGCCCTCGTATACAGGCGAGGTTTCTGCCTTGCGTTGACCGACGCGCGTGAAGCCGATACTCGTTCTTTTGTACCCGCTGGACATACTTTCCCCGCTATGCCGGATCCATCCCATGCGCTGATCGGCACTCTCGTTTCGGCATGGAATCGCAGACCTTCAACGATATTGTCATCGATACACTGCAATTTTGGCATTGGCCCGGAAAGTACGCACCTACACTGCTCGATTTAGTCAGCGTTTCGCCGATCAATTCCGCTAACGCAAGTATTGCCCGAACGGGGCATCGTTCTGACGGCCGATCAACACCGCCTTCTAGCTAACTACTGCACAAGTCCGGATCGTTGCGGGCTTCCACGCACCATCAAAAAGACTTGCGTTTGCGGCGATTTGACAGGACGAGTGAGAGGATGGGCGCTTAACGCTACTGCTGTCGATCATGATTCAGCACACTGCACTTATCGCCAAATGAACGGGGGTTGATCGCGCCAATCCCCTTTAACAGGTCCTCTTATTCTGACGCATGTGAAGTGGGTGTATTCGCGCTACCTGGGCGCATCGCTTATCCAATAATCCCTGTCGCTGAACATCATGACTTATGACGAAATGAACACGCCATTAGGAGCCAGTTCCATGGCCAGCATGAGCAGATCACCGACCGATCGGCGCCGCCGATCGGCAAAGTGAGCTGATTACATAAGGGCGTAACAGTGTTTGATTGCCGGAGCTTTCATAGGAAGAATGGGAGCAGCGCATGAAACTGCGACGCGGCCTGGGGAGGTAACGCTACTCATTACACGGAGCTTTGTAGATGCGCGCCTTTTCTAAGTTCATTGCTGTTACGTGTATTTCTGCGTCGTTTAGCGTCAGTGCACAAGCGGCCCTCATTGGCAAGACGCTTGACGTGACCTACTACCATCCAGACCTGACGACCCCGTACGCAGCTTCAATCTTTTCGCCGCAGTCTTTCATAGTCGGCGCTGGCGTGAAAACGATCGGTAAGGTCGAGGGGGTCACTTCACTCGTGACCGACTTCAGCGATAGCCAGCACACTATCATGCTGAAAACCACGCTCGATAAACCGACCTGGAACGCGAGGCCTTTTAACGGTGTCGTGTTTACGCTGCTATCTCCGGGCAGTCTTGACATTGCCTCTGCGGTAGTCGATTCGGCAACCAGTCTGTCCGGCTTTGACAACTCGCGGGTGAGTTTTACCAACCTGATGGTTGGACTCAATTGGCAGGGACTGTCGTACACCGATGGCGAGAAAGTCGTGGTCAACTTTGCGTTCGATAAAAGCGTGGTCCCCGAGTCTTGCACGTACGCTTGCTCTTAGCTGGCCTAGGATTCGTTGGCTTTGTTGCACGTCGCAGGCTGCCGGGCTAACGGCAACCAACCCGAATCGCGATCCACTTCGGGAATAGCGGGACGATTCCGTTCGGTAACAATTAGAGGGCTGACCTCATGGGCAATGCTCAGTGTGGACGCGCGGAACCGCTCCCCGGCCTCAACGCCCATATCGCGCAATTCGATGTCATCGCGATGGCGGGAAACCGACCTGTGGCGGAAGCAGGGGTTGACGCCCTTAGTCTCATCCCCGCGGATTCTGAGCTGCAGGACTTAGCACAGGAAGGCCAAGCACATGTAGCGGCGTTAGGAATCAAGACGCGTACAGCACACGATGTCAACTGCATAGTAGAGAGGGCCATTGCCGATCTCCGCGATCCCTACATGGAGCGGCACGAACCATGATCGCCGTTACGCTAGACACCGCGACTTATGTGCGCGCGCTGCTGTTCGGGGGCGCGCCTCTGGAGTTGCTAAGCCTAGCGAGTCGAGGGCAAATCAGGCTTTTCATCAGTGAGCCTATTTTGCTAGAAATGCTTCGCGTATTGCGCGATAAGTTCCGACGCGATGAAGCGGGATTGCGTAAGACCGAACGGGTAATTAGGCGCCTTGCGGAACTGGTCACCCCCCGGAAACCACTTAACATCATCAAGTACGATGCGGCCGATAATCGGGTGCTGGAATGCGCTCAGGAGGCAAAATCCGATTACATCGTG
>JBDTMS010000929.1:0-2114 GCA_039934195.1 Betaproteobacteria bacterium | reverse complement strand
TGCAGGCACGCGAGATCACCAAAAAGTTCGGCGGACTGACGGCGCTTGCGTCCGTTTCGCTCGATTTGTTGCCCGGTGAGGTGCACGGATTGATCGGCCCGAACGGCAGCGGCAAGACGACTTTGCTGAATTTGTTGTCCGGCTATTACCGCCCCGATGGCGGACAGATCAAGCTCGACGAAGACGATCTTTCGCAGGCCACGGTGCAGCGGCGTGCGCGGTCGGGGATTGCGCGCACGTTTCAAAAGCCGCGCATGCTGCCGACGCTCACCGTGCTGGATAACGCAATGGTCGGCGGATGGCCGCACGCGCACAGCAACTTCGTGACGACCGCGCTGTCGCTGCCGAGCTCCGGGCGCGAAGAGCGCGATCTGCGCAAACGCGCCGAAGAGCTGTTGCACGGCGTCGGCCTCGGCCATGTCATCAAACGCCGTGCGAATTTGCTCGAGCATGCGGAGCAGCGCTTCCTCGAGATCGCGCGCGGATTGATGCTGCGGCCCCGCTTCATTCTGCTGGACGAACCGGCCGGCGGCTTGACCGGTGCGGAGATCGGCCATCTCAGCGACATCGTCAAGGTGATGCGTGACGGCGGCATCGGCGTGTTGCTGGTCGAGCACCACACCGACTTCGTGTTTCGTATTTGCGACCGCGTGACCACGCTCGACCTCGGCAAGGTCATCAAGCACGGCACGCCCGATGAAGTGCGCACCGATGCAGAGGTGATTCGCGTGTACCTGGGCGCTTAGATGAATCGGGAACCCGATAATCGCAACGCCAGCGTCCTGCTGTCCGTCACCGATTTGCACGTGGCGTACGGCAAGGCCGAGGTCGTGCACGGCGCATCGTTCGACGTGCGGGCGGGCGAGTTCGCGGTGATGCTCGGACGCAACGGTGCAGGCAAAAGCACGATGCTGCACGCCGTGTCGGGTTTGATCCCCAAGCTGCGCGGAAACGTGACGATCGACGGCCGCGACATGTCTCGCGCAACGCCGCGCGATATCGTGCGATCCGGTTTGATTCAGGTGCTAGAAGGCCATCGCGTGTTTACCACCTTGAGCGTCGAAGACAATCTGCTGATCGGCACGTATGCATTTGCCGCCCACGGCGATCGCACGCAGCTCAATCGTATCTACACGCTGTTTCCCGAGTTGGCCGAGCGGCGTGAGCAACACGCGTCGCGGCTGAGCGGCGGACAGCAACAAATTCTCGCGGTGGCGCAAGGCGTCATCGGCCGACCGCGTTTGCTGATATTGGATGAGCCTTCTGCAGGGCTGGCGCCGATCGTGATCGATCGCATACTCGACGTCGCCGCGCAGCTGTGCAAACAGGGCGTCGCGATTCTGTTGGTGGAGCAGTTGGTGGACAAGGCGCTGCGCCACGCCGACTGGTGCTACCTGGTGGAAACCGGCCGCATTGCAGGGGCCGGCCGCTGCGATGAGCTGCGCGACAGCGCGCTGCTGCGAAAAATTTACCTCGGCGGTGAAGACGTGCCGCATTGACTGTAACTCGCATGGAGGATGACCGATGAGTACATCGCCACGTTGGAAAAACCGCCCCGAAGGATCGACCTGGGGCGACTGGGGTCCCGACGATCAGCTCGGCCGCATGAATTTGCTGACGCCGGAAAAAGTTAAGCAGGGCGTTGCCGAGGTCAAGCAGGGCCTCGCGTTTTGCTTGAGCCTGCCGCTGGATTATCCCGGCGGGAATATTCTCAACCCGCGCCGCTTTCCGCCGGTGCTGCGTCCGACCATTCGCAACGATCGCCCGAATTTTTTCTATCAGGTGAAAAACGACAATCCCGATGCGACCGACGTGATCAACGATGACGTCGCGATTCTGCATTTGCAGTATTCGACGCAGTGGGACAGCCTCGCGCACGTGGGCCAGCTGTTCGATGCGGATGGCGACGGCAAGCCCGAGCCGGTGTTCTACAACGGTTATCGTCCGAACATCGACATCATCGGCCCGAGCAATGTCGCGGACGCCGGCGGCATCGACATCGTGCAGGCGAAATCGACGTCGCAGGCCAACGCGCTCGGCATCGAGAACATGGCGGTGAAGTGCATTCAAGGGCGCGGCGTGATGATCGACTTGCACGCGCACGTGGGCCGCAA
>JBDTMS010000928.1:0-2121 GCA_039934195.1 Betaproteobacteria bacterium | reverse complement strand
ACTGCTCGGCCGCGCCGGTCATCTTATTCTGGCGTCCGAGCGCGAGGATCTGGACGAAGCCGACATAGAAAAACATGCCCTCCATCACGCACGCGAACACGATCAGGCTTTTGAGCAGTTGCTGATCGGCGTCTTGCGTCCCGGTCTTGAACGCCGGATCGGTGAGCGTGTCGATAAAAGGAATCAGGAATTCGTCCTTCGCACGAATGCTGGGAATCTCGTGGTACGCATTGAACACCTCAGCCTCGTCGAGAGCAAGACTTTCGACGATATATTGGTATGCATGCGTGTGAATTGCTTCCTCGAATGCTTGCCGCAACAGATACTGCCGGCACTCCGGCGCGCTGATGTGGCGATACGTACCGAGCACGATGTTGTTGGCAGCGAGGCTGTCGGCGGTAACGAAGAAGCCCAGATTGCGTCTCACCACGCGCCGCTCGTCATCGGTCAGTCCGGCAGGATCCTTCCACAGCGCGATGTCCCGGCTCATGCTGATCTCCTGCGGCATCCAGTGATTCGCGCAGGAGGCGAGATACTTTTCCCAAGCCCATTTGTACTTGAACGGCACCAGCTGATTGACGTCGGTCTTGCCGTTGATGATGCGTTTGTCTTCGACGCGAATACGGCGCTGGCTTTCTGGCACCACCGTCTCGATCGCCACATCAGCTGCGGACGGTGCAGCCGGAACAAAACGCACGGTGGGCTGCAGACTAATTCCCGCGATGGCTTTCGTGTCTTCAAATTGCAGCATCGTATGTCCCATTGTGGAAAAATGTGTAAGCAATCTCTATGCCGCTCGGATAGCGCGTAAATCGCTCGTGATCTCGAATCGAATCGATCGCATCATCGCTTCTATTCGTGCGTGCTCACAGCTACGTTGCCGATCGCAAATCGCGTCACTGACATGCTTCGCACTCGGGATTATCGATCGCGCAGAAACTGGGTTCTTGCGCGCTGCCGACGCCTGCGCTCGCCGCTCCACCTGCTGTGATTGCCCGTGCAGACAGTCCGCCGTCGGCCGGAACTGCATTTAGCGCACCCGTCTTCACCGTCGATTTCTCCGCGTGAGTAGCGCCCATCGTGCGCAAGTAATACGTCGTTTTGAGACCACGAATCCACGCGAGCTTGTAGGTCTCGTCCAGTTTTTTTCCGGACGCGCCGGACATGTAGATGTTCAGCGACTGCGCCTGGTCGATCCATTTCTGACGCCGAGCTCCTGCCTCGACTAACCAAAATGCGTCCACTTCGAACGCTGTTGCGTACAGGCTGCGAACATCGGCCGGAATGCGATCGATTTTCGCCAACGTGCCGTCGAAATATTTCAGGTCGGCGACCATGACCTCATCCCAAAGGTTGAGCTGCTTGAGATCGGCCACCAGATATTCGTTGACCACGGTGAACTCACCGGAGAGGTTCGACTTCACGTACAGATTCTGGAAGGTGGGCTCGATCGAGGCCGACACACCGACGATATTGGCGATGGTCGCAGTGGGTGCAATCGCGACGCAGTTGGAATTGCGCATACCGTGCTGCATGATGCGTGCACGTAGCGGCTGCCAGTCGAGAGCGGAGGATGTATCTAGATCGACATAGCCGCCGCGCTCTTCGCGCAACAGCGCGACGCTATCCAGCGGCAGAATCCCGCGATCCCAGAGCGAGCCCTGAAAGGTCGAATACGGCCCGCGCTCTTCCGCGAGCTCGGTCGACGCCCAGTAGGCTTGATAGGTCACCGCTTCCATCGAGCGGTCGGCGAACTCGACCGCTTGCTCGGATGCGTAAGGCACGCGCAGCAGATGCAGGCAATCCTGGAAACCCATGATGCCCAGCCCGACCGGCCGGTGCTTGAAGTTGGAGTTGCGCGCTTTGTCGACCGCGTAGTAATTGATGTCGATGACGTTGTCCAGCATCCGCATCGCGGTCTTGACCGTGGCAGCAAGCTTGACCTGATCGAGCTTGCCGTCCTTGATGTGAGCAGCAAGATTGACCGAACCCAGATTGCACACCGCGATCTCGCTGCTTGCGGTATTCAGCGTAATCTCTGTGCAAAGATTGGAGCTGTGAACCACGCCGGCGTGCTGCTGCGGGGAGCGGAGATTGCAGGGATCTTTGAATGTGATCCAA
>JBDTMS010000927.1:0-2121 GCA_039934195.1 Betaproteobacteria bacterium | reverse complement strand
ACGTGCGCTTCGTCGCGCATCTGGATCTGCCGAAGAGCATCGAGTCGTACTATCAAGAGACCGGTCGTGCGGGCCGTGACGGCGCGCCTGCGGATGCGTTTATGACTTACGGTTTGGCCGACGTCGTACAACAGCGGCGTCTGATCGATCAATCCGACGCCAGCGAAGACTACAAACGGGTATCGACCGCGAAGCTCGATTCGCTGCTGGGATTATGCGAGAGCGCGGGATGCCGGCGCATCCGGCTGCTGGCGTATTTCGGCGAGACCAGCGAGCGCTGCGGCAACTGCGACACCTGTCTCGAGCCGCCGCAAACTTGGGACGCGACGTTGGCATCGCAAAAAGCGCTGTCAGCCATTTACCGCACCGGCCAGCGCTTCGGCGCCGTACATCTGATCGACGTGTTGCGCGGCAAAGACGGCGAGCGCAGCCGCCGCTGGGGACACGACAAGCTCGGTGTGTTCGGCGTCGGCGCGGACGTCGACGAGGTCACCTGGCGCAGCGTGTTTCGTCAGCTCATCGCGCTCGACTTTGCCAGCGTCGATCACGAAGCGCACGGCGCGCTGAAGCTGAGCGAGGCAAGCCGTGCTGTGTTGAGAGGCGAGCAGCGCGTGGAGATGCGCCGCGTGATCGACCATAAACGGCGGTTGCCCAAGGTTCGTGCGACGGCGACCGCCTTCGCGGCGGACGCGGGATTGCTGGATCGTCTCAGGGAGTGGCGCCGCGAGCAGGCAAAAACACAGGGCGTACCGGCTTATGTGATCCTGCACGACAGCACGCTCGATGAGCTTGCGCATCGCAAGCCGGGCGATCGCTTCGCGCTGAGCAGCGTCGGCGGTATCGGTGCGAAAAAACTGGAGCGCTACGGACCGGCCCTGCTGGAGTTGCTCAAACAGGCGTAACGCCGGCGAACGCGTAACCGGTGTTGTTGTGCTTGGCGTCATACATGGCCGCGTCGGCTTTTTTCAGGAGATCCTCCGCAGTTTCGCCGTCGTCCGGAAAGATGGCGATGCCGATGCTGGCTTCCAGCTTCAAGCTGACGTCGCCGATCTCGCACGCCGCGGACACTGCGTGAATCATCTTGCCGGCCATCACGGCCGCGTTGAGCCGATCCTTGATCTCTAGCATCAAGTAGAGAAACTCGTCGCCGCCCTGGCGACTGACCGTATCCATGCCGCGCACGCACGCCTGCAAGCGTCCGGCCACAATCTGCAAGACTTTGTCACCGGCATCGTGGCCGTGCGAATCGTTGATGCCCTTGAACTTGTCGAGGTCGATGAACATCACCGCCAGACGCCAGCGATGACGTCCAGCCTGCAGCAACGCGTGCTGCAGCCGGTCATTGAACAGGTTGCGATTGGCGAGCCCGGTCAGGGTGTCGTGGAATGCGAGATGGCGCACCATTTCTTCCTTTGCTTGTGTGACCACCAGTTCACGCTCCAGGTGTTTGCGCTCATCGATTTCATGGACCAGCGCATCCTTCATCGAAGACAGGTCCTGCGCGCATTCCTGAATCTTGGTTTCGACCGCCTTGCTCTGATCCAGCGCACGCCCGACCGCAGGCGAGGCCAAGCTCCGGCCGATCTTGCGTTCTATCTCGCTGTTGGCCGCCGAGAGCTGACTTGCGCATTCCTCGACACGGCCCATGACACGTTCGCTTTTGTTCAGCAGCACCAGCAAAGGCGCGTGTTTGCCGGACAGCGGCGCGCGCCGCCTTTTGTGAATGGACATGGTCTTTCCTTCCGTGAGCACGCCCGGCAGTGCAAGCTGGCGCACCTCAACCCTTCAACGCTGCAAGCAGCGATTCCACTTCGCGGGACGCTTCTTCGACGATAGAGCGGGCGGTCTCGTCGTCGAGTCCGCCGTTCGGTGGCTCGCTCGGCATGAATTCGGCAACCGGTTCCGGCGTTGCCTGCCGGGATATTGAGCAGCGATTGGCGACGCTGATCAGCTCGGACAGACTGCCCGGGGGCAGCAGCGACGGCGGGAGCTCGTGCTCGTCGCACGCCCGCGAGATCGATTCAGGCAAGTCCAGGCTCTGCAGCAAGGCCGAGCCGATGCCGGGGTGCCAATCGTGCACGATGGCACGCAGCTCGTCGGGCTGTTCGACGATTTCCGGGA
>JBDTMS010000926.1:0-2124 GCA_039934195.1 Betaproteobacteria bacterium | reverse complement strand
CGGCCGGCACGAGCCCGGCACCGGCGAGATCAACTATCCGTTTCTGTTCTCGCAAATCGACAAGATGGGCTATCGGGGCTGGATCGGCTGCGAGTATCGCCCGGCCGGCAACACCGAAGCAGGCTTGGGCTGGATGAAGTCGTAGTCCACCGGCCAACGCAACGCCGAAGCAACACGCGAACGAATCTGAGCGAGGATCGAGCATGAGCAAAGTAGGATTCATCGGGCTAGGAATCATGGGCAAGCCGATGGCGGCGAACCTGATCAAAGGCGGCCACACGTTGTTTGTCACCAGCCGCAGCGGCGCGCCGAAAGAACTGACCGAAGCCGGCGCCAGCGCCTGCGCGACCGCGAAAGAGGTCGCGCAGAAAGCCGACATCATCATCACCATGGTGCCGGATACGCCCGACGTCGAGAAGGTTCTATTCGACAAAGACGGCGTCGCGGAAGGCTTGAGCGCAGGCAAGATCGTGATCGACATGAGCTCGATCTCGCCATTTGCAACGAAACAATTCGCCGAGCGCATCAATAAGCTCGGCTGCGAATACGTCGATGCGCCGGTGTCCGGCGGCGAAGTCGGTGCGAAGAATGCCGCGCTCACCATCATGATCGGCGCGAGCGACAGCACATTTGAAAAAGTGAAGCCGCTGTTCGAGCTGCTGGGCAAGAACATCACGCTGGTCGGCGGCAATGGCGCGGGACAGACGACGAAAGTGGCAAATCAGATCATCGTCGCGCTCAACATCGAAGCCGTCGCCGAAGCCTTGCTGTTTGCCTCGAAGGCCGGCGCCGATCCCGCGAAAGTCCGGCAGGCGCTGATGGGCGGGTTCGCCGCGTCGCGCGTGCTCGAAGTGCATGGCGAGCGCATGATCAAGCGCACGTTCGATCCCGGTTTTCGCATCGAGCTGCACCAAAAAGATCTCAACCTTGCGCTGACCAACGCGCGCCAACTCGGCGTATCGCTGCCGAATACCGCGACGGCGCAAGAGCTGTTCAACGCGTGCGTATCGCACGGTGGCGGCCAGTGGGATCACTCTGCGATGGTACGTGCGCTGGAAGGCATGGCGAATCACGAAGTCGCAAAGTCGTAGCGAACGGCAAGTCGAATGCAAGGCGCAGACATGAAAACCAAGGAAACCGACCTGCTGCGCCGCATGTTCGACAATGCCATCGCGCGTGCGATGCCGGACAAATGTTTGCCGCCGTTTCTGCCGCACGCTCCGAAGGGACGCACCATCGTTGTCGGCGCCGGCAAGGCTGCGGCCTCGATGGCGAAAGCAGTGGAAGATCACTGGCGCGGGGAGCTCAGTGGTTTGGTGGTGACGCGCTATGGGCATCGGGTCGCGTGCAAATCCATCGAAGTCGTCGAAGCGGCGCATCCCGTGCCGGACCTCGCAGGCCGCGGCGCAGCCGAACGTATCTTGAAGATGGTGCAAGGCCTGAGCGCGGATGACCTCGTGCTGTGTCTCATCTCGGGCGGCGGTTCGGCTTTGCTGGCACTGCCCGCGCCCGGCCTTACCTTGGAAGACAAACAAGCGATCAATCGCGCGCTGTTGAAAAGCGGCGCCAACATCACCGAGATGAATTGCGTGCGCAAACATCTATCGGCGATCAAGGGCGGACGGCTCGCCGCGGCCGCTGCACCCGCGCGCGTGGTGACCTTGACGATCTCCGATGTGCCGGGCGATGATCCCGCGGTAATCGCATCGGGGCCCACCGTTGCCGATGCGACGACATTCGCCGATGCGCGCGCGATTTTGGAAAAGTACAACATCAACGAGCCGGCTTCGGTCATTGCGCATTTGCGAGCAGCGCAAGACGAAACGCCGAAGCCAGGCGACCCGCGCCTGAAAAATACTTCGACGCACATGGTCGCCGCGCCTCAGCAATCGCTGGAGGCCGCAGCGGAAGTGGCGCGCCAGGCCGGCGTCACGCCGATTATCCTGGGCGACAGCCTGGAAGGCGAATCGCGCGACGTGGCGCTGGTCCACGCCGGCATCGCGCGGCAAGTGCTGCGTCACGGGCAACCGCTGCCTGCACCGTGTGTGCTGCTGTCAGGCGGAGAAACGACCGTCACGGTACGCGGCAAGGGGCGCGGCGGACGTAACGCCGAATTTTTGTTGG
>JBDTMS010000925.1:0-2129 GCA_039934195.1 Betaproteobacteria bacterium | reverse complement strand
CGCAAAGTTTCGAATAGTTTCGCCCACATCGAAACCTTGTGCGGCGGGATCGGCGATTCCTTGTATGGATTTCGCGTGTATCCGATCGCACCGTTACTCGACTTGATGCGGTCGAACAGATGGATGCGGCGGTTCGACTTCGATGTCGAAGCTGCGGTCCGGTTGGTCTGGCGTGGATTGCCAGTGCGCAATCTGCCGTCTCCGGTTCGCTACCTTCGCATCGACGAAGGCGGTATCTCTCATTTCAAGTACGTTCGCGACAACGCGCTGCTGTCGTGGATGCATATTCGACTTCTAATCGGTTTCTTGATTCGATTCCCAGTCCTGCTCGCGCGGCGAATCCGCTGAAGTAACGCCGATCACTTGAGCGACGTTAAGGTGCGAAACATCATTGTGGAATTTTTTCCCAAGAACCTGTAAAACTATCAAATGAGCAAGTTTCGCTTGACGTCCGTCGTCGTCTAACAGCTACAATGCACCTCGCCGAACATTCATAGTTTCATCGTGAATGCATAACAACAAACCAGCAATAATAAGTGCACTCGGCAGCACAAGCGTCAAGGGAAGTCAGTGGCAAAATGCAATTTCGTGCCGCGAGACCTCGTTTACCGGTTGGGTCATGTTCTCGGGGGGCTGACCCAACCGGATTTCTCTTCTCTGCAAGCCAGCGTTAATGTAATCGAGCGTGCAATCCTACAGCTCGACCGCTATCCGACACATCCAGCTCTCTCATTTTCATGCGCGTGCCGTCGGCCATAGTTCATGCGCATACCGGCCGCGATAAAATACCCGTTCGAGTCGCTTTGCCGCTTCCAATCCGGTTTCTAGCACGGCATCAGGCGCGCTGTCATTGAACGCATATCCTTCATGCCGGTCATACCGACCCGCCGATAGCCGTTCGTTCGCGCTATGAAAAGCTTCCATTGCGATCACTGTCAGCAGTTGGTGTTTTTCGAGAACGTTGTATGCGTGAACTGCGGACACGCACTGGCGTATCTCCCGGATCAGGCAAGGGTGGGCTCGCTCGATAAAGTCGACCGCGATCGGTGGCAGTCCCCGTCGTCGGCAGAAGCATCCCAAACGTATCGGCTTTGCAGAAATTATGTGCTCGAAAACGTGTGTAACTGGGCGATTCCGAGCGACGATCCGAGCGCGCTGTGCAGAGCTTGCCGTTTAACTCGCGTAATTCCCAATCTCAGCATCTCAGGCAATAGAGAAGCGTGGTATCGCCTCGAAGTTGCGAAGCGTCGCGCGATCGCGAATCTGATGAGTCTTGGCTTGCGTGTGGTCGATGGCGGAGAACAGCCGCAAAACGGTCTTACATTCGAGTTTCTCGCCGACATTCCGTCGGCAGCGCACGTCGTTACCGGCCACCACAACGGTGTCATCACAATCAACATCGCGGAAGCAGATGACGCGCGGCGCGAAGAGGTCCGTCGGGAAATGCGTGAGCCCTACCGTACACTACTCGGTCATGTCCGGCATGAGCTCGGCCATTATTTTTGGGATTGCCTGATCGAGAACGATCATCG
Source organism: Betaproteobacteria bacterium (assembly GCA_039934195.1). Lineage (GTDB taxonomy): Bacteria > Pseudomonadota > Gammaproteobacteria > Burkholderiales > SHXO01 > SHXO01. The sequence goes on along the minus strand of JBDTMS010000925.1, from coordinate 597 downwards.
ACTCGAAGAATTTCGGCGCCACTTCGGAGATGAGACGAATGACTACCAGCTCGCATTAAGTCGCCACTACCACGTTGGTGCCCCGGAAAATTGGCAGCAGCAATACGTTACCTCGTACGCCAGTGCGCATCCGTCGGAGGACTGGGCGGAAACCTGGGCGCACTATCTTCATATGACCGACGCGCTCGAGACCGCAGCAACGTGTGGACTTTCGCTCCGACCGCAGCGTGCCGACGAGCCTGTCCTTGCATTCGGTAAGTCAGGCATCGATTTCAGCGCATTCGAACAGATCATGGAAGCTTGGTTTCCATTGACCACCAGGCTGTGGCTTTGAACGGTGAGTGCGTTGTAATCAGCCAGTTTTACAGTATGTTTTTTATAGTAATTTAGGGTTCTTAGAATTATACGAACAACTAAATCCTGATCGGTATTGGTAAGCGTATGATACAAGGGGAGACACATAATTCTTTTAGTTATCGAATCGCAAACAGGCATCGCTACAGGGTCTACATATGGTAATTCAGATAGCGAAGGATAAAAGTATCTTCTACAATAAACCTGTACAAGTTCGAGCTGTTTTTTACACTCAAGCATAAC
>JBDTMS010000924.1:0-2130 GCA_039934195.1 Betaproteobacteria bacterium | reverse complement strand
CGATGCCGGCCAACAATCGCGTCTTGGTATGGAATAAGAGTTAGCTACCTCTTCGCCTCGAACCCGAGCAACTCGTTGGCTTTGATTACGGCATCGGCAATTTCTTCGGTAGTCACGCGCCGGCTCATCGCCTGATTGCGGATCATGTTGTAGGCCTCATCTTCCGAGATGCTGCGGCTCTGCATGAGGATTACCTTGGCTTTGGCGATCTTGCGCTGGGCCGCCAGGCGCTGCTCGAGGCGAACGACGTATTTGTCGCGCTCCTTGGCGTTGTCGGCTTGATTGACCGCCACGACGATCGAGGTCAATAAGCCAAACGATTTCACCGGCGAGGCGATGACGCCGTAAGCGTTGAGACGCAGCACGGCTTCGACGATCACCGGATTTTCGTAAGTGACCACCGCGATCACCGGCGGCGGCGTTTCGCGGCGCAGCCACGGCAGATCGACTGACAATGCTTCCGGCCGTACCGCGAGAAACACGAGATCGGCTTCGTCGAGCAGTTTTTCCAAAGGTGGCCAGAACGCTTTCACCTGACAGCCGATGCGCTGCAACTGGCCGATCAGTTCCTGGCCGTCCTGATCGTCCGGATGGAACACCGTGACGCGCAGCGATCGCAGCTCGCGCAGTGCGCGCGGGGTCGCGTTAGCATTTTTCATGGCGGACTACGGTTGCTCCTGCAGCCGCATGTTGGCCGACCAGTCTTGCAGCGTGTGCGATACCAGATACGGATCGGGTCGAACCCAGCGGCGCGCCTCCTCGACAATCTCGAACTGGCCTTGTGCGGTGACGCGGCCGATGCGCGGATGCAGATAGCTGTGGTGATTGTGCTCATCGATGCGTATACGGCCTTGCGGCGCCGCGAATTCGGAGCCCGGCAGAACACGCAGCAGGTCTGCGACATCGTCGGATTCGACGCGTCGCATCGCATCGGCGAGCAGATGCGTTTGCGCGTAGGCGGCTTCCCAGCATTGATTGGTGACCTGAGTCTCGCCGAAGCGCGCCTTGTGCGCGGCCACGCAGCGCAAATTCACTGGGTTCGCCACCGATTGAAAATACGGCGCTGAAGTGATGTGTCCTTCCGCGATGTCGGCGCCCATCTGCTGGATCTCGGCCTCGGACGTGGTCAGGCTGGCGAGCGGGACGCGCGCCGGATCGATGCCGACTTTTGCATAAGCGCGATGGAGCAGCCCGGTGCCAATGCCGACGACGGTCGAGAAAATGAAGTCCGGGCTCGAGGCTTTGATCTTCTTAGCGATCGCCAGGTAGTTGTCCCACGCCGCATCGAGCGGCAGGTAGACCTCGGCGACCTTCTCGCCGCCGCGCTCGAGAATGAGATCGCTCATGATGCGGTTGGATTCGTACGGATAGATGTAGTCCGACCCCACCATATAGACGCGGCTGCCAAAGCGCCGCAGCATGAACTCCGCAAGCTGGACGCTGTTCTGATTCGGCGCGGCGCCCGTGTAGAACACGTTGCGGGAATACTCGAAGCCCTCATACAGCGTCGGATACAGCAGCAGCGCATTGTTGCGCTCGACTACCGGTATCAACGCTTTGCGCGTGCTCGACATATAGCAGCCGAGGATGATGCGGACGCGGTCTTCCACCAGCAGCCGCTCCGCCAGCGCTTGATAGCGCGCCGGACTCGATTCCGGATCGTAGCCGACGAGCTGCAACTCCCTGCCGTTGATGCCGCCCGCCGCGTTGATCTCCTCGGCGGCGAGTAAGGTCCCCATGCGCTGGGTATTTTCGATGACGCCCGTGACGCCGGTCTGCGAAAACAGCATGCCGACCCGGATTGGTTCTTGTGTGATTGCTTTCATCAGGCATTGATCAGGTGTTTGGTACGGCTGTGCGGAAGGACCAGGTTACGAATGATGGCGTACGAATGATGGCGCAGTAGGCATCGTGCAGGCAATGCGTCGGCCCAACCCCACGTTGCAGGCGCCATATTGCTGGGCCCCATTGCAGGCCGCCCCATTGCAGGCCGCCCCATTGCGGCGGCGCCGAGCGCCGTTGACCCCTGCAATCACCGGTTGTAGCCCGCGCCAGCGCCGCTCGTGTCGCGCGGATCGTGGCGTGTGCGGGCACGGCTGCACGCGCGCGTCATGGTTGCGGGGATGAGGC
>JBDTMS010000923.1:0-2139 GCA_039934195.1 Betaproteobacteria bacterium | reverse complement strand
ATCGCCACCGCTAATCTGACCTTCGTCCCCTGGGTGCGCCAGGGCGTTGCAACCGCCATCGACACGGTTGATACGCTCGGTGCGAATCAACCCGGTGTCGCCGCCTTGAATGCAGCGCTTGCGGTGAATGCATCGCCGAGCTTGCCGGTGTCGGTGCGGCTGCGCGGCCCGGCGGATGTGATCGGCATCGACGGCAACCAGATCGTGCGGCTCGATCCGCATCCGAACACCAGCAATTTCGAGCCGAGTTATTTTCCTTGCATCGAATTCGATCGCGCCGATTTTCCCTGGTTGTTTACGCCGGCAAGCGCCGATCCGAATGCGAAGCTGCGGCCGTGGCTGTGTCTAGTAGTCGTGCGCAAACAAAGCGGCGTGACGCTCGGCAACGCTGTCGATTCGCCGCTGCCCGTATTGCAGATCGCCGCGCCTGCGAGACCCAGTGATGAGCTGCCCGACTTGCGCGATTCGTGGGCGTGGGCGCACGCGCAAGCCGCCGGTACCGACAGCAGCGAGGCGAATGTGCGCGCAGCGCTGAACGGTGCGCCGCAGCTTGCGTTGTCGCGATTGCTGTGCCCGCGCGTGCTGGTCGCCGGCACCGACTACATCGCGTGCGTGGTGCCGACTTTCGAGCTTGGCCGCAAAGCCGGCCTCGGCATCGCAATCGCGGATGGCGATCTCGTAGCCGCCAATGCACTTGCGCAGTCGTGGTCCCCGGCACCGGTGCAGGTAACGCTGCCGGTGTACTACCACTGGGAATTTCGCACCGGCATCGGCGGTGATTTCGCGTCCTTGGTGAGTGCGCTGCGGCCGCATCCGGCGCCGGCTGAATTGGGACGCCGTCCGATCGATATCAGTCGTCCCGGTTTCGCGCTGGACAGACCGCTGCCGGCGGGCACGACGCTCGAGCTCGAAAGCGCGCTGCGGCCGGTGCTGCCTGCGAACATGCCGGACACTATGGTGTCTTGGCCGGAAGAAATTGCGCTGCCGTTTCAGACCAAGCTCGCGGAGATCGTCAATGCGCCCGGCGCCAGCGCCGTTGCAAAACCCGACGCAGATCCGCTGCTTGCGCCGCCGCTGTACGGACGCTGGCACGCGGCGCGTGCAACGGTAAGCCGAACCGGATCGGATTGGTTTGATCAGCTGAATCTCGATCCGCGGCTGCGCAGCGCGGCCGCGTTCGGCACGCGCGTAATTCAAGAACATCAAGAGGCCTTGATGGCTTCTGCCTGGGAGCAAGCCGCGCAGCTCCAGCAGGCGAATCAGCGCATGCGGCAGTTGCAGATGAGCATCGCCGTCAGCGAGAGTCTGCAGGCGCGCCACTTCGCGCGGCTGGTCGACGAAGCGACGCTGCGCGTGTCCGCGCCGATGCTCAGTCGCCTGCGCTCCGCTGCGAGCACGGCGCAAAACGCACGCTCGATGCTCGACGAAGTCGGTGCAACGCAGGTGCCGACGCAGGCGATCAGCCCGGCGATGCGCCGCATCGGCCGCCAGCGCGGACCGATCACGCGCCGCATCGCTGCGCAAGGCGCGCTTCGGTCGGCGACGAATACCTGGGTCGCAACATTGAGCGCGGGCACCGCGGCGCTGCCGGTGTCGACGTGGTTCGACGCCGCCACGGTCACGCAGATTTGCTCGTGGATGAATCCGCCCGGCACCGTGCGCGCATTTTCGGCGGTGACCTACGCGGCGATCCACGACATGTTTCACGGCCATCCGTTCTTCGACATCGCAGCCGAAGGCCAGCCGGTCGTCGTGCCGCCGCTCACCGGGTTACCGGCAGGCATCGATGTTCGCAGCAGCGCAATGGCGTTTCGCATCGCTGCGGGCGCCAACCTCAAGCGCGTCGATCCGGGCCGCTTGACCGGTGTGTTGAGCAAACGCATTCCGGTCGGGATGAGCGATCTGCGCACGGTCCTGAGAGATCAGACCAAACCGCGGCAGACTATGGCAGCCCTTGCCCAATCGGTAGTCGCGACGGCTTCGGACGCAACGCCGACGGTTCCGCCGGCCAGCGCGCCGAACGCGTCGAGCGCAGTTCTCGACACGATCATGGCGGCGCCGCAATTTCCGCAGGCGATGTACGAGCCGCTGCGCGATCTCGCGCAGAACCTGCTGCTGCCGGGACTCGATGGGGTGCCC
>JBDTMS010000922.1:0-2143 GCA_039934195.1 Betaproteobacteria bacterium | reverse complement strand
TCGCGGGGCGGTTCTCCAACGGCTTCAATTACGCAGATGTGCTCAACCAAAAATTGTTCGGCACATCATCGGGACTGACGCCGTCGTTCCTAGGCGGCACCAACTACGCCGTCGGGGGTGCGCAAACGGGCACCGGCAACATCATCGACGGGTTGTTTCCCGGCGTGCCGCCGAGCGGCATGCAGGTGCAAGTTGCCTCGTACAAGGCCGCGCTCGGCGGCAGCGCGGCCAACGCGAACGGGTTGTACGTCGTCTACGGCGGACCGAACGACATGTTGAGCATGCTGTCGGCCGCACAGGCGGATCCGCTCAACGCGATCGCAATCAAGAATCAGGCGATCCAAACTGCGGTGGACAATCTGCAGGGCATCCTCACCGATCTTTCCGCGGTCGGTGCGCAGCACTTTTTAATTCCCAATCTGCCGGATCTCGGCGCAACTCCTCGCCTGAACGGCGATCCCATCGCTTCGAGTTTTGCGCATCTCGCCAGCGTCGATTTCAACGATAAGCTTGCGGCGATGCTGACGACGTTTGACGCACAGCACACCGCCGACGATGTGCGCTCGGCCGATGTGTTCTCCGCATTCAATGACGTGTTAGCGAATCCGGCGAAATTCGGATTCACCAACATCGACACCGCATGCTTCCCGGGCACGCCGTTCGCGGCGCAGAGCGGCAGCTCGTGCGCGGATCCCGAGCATTACGTATTCTGGGACGATATTCATCCGACGGCGCACACCAGTCAGATCCTGGCGGATCTTGCTTTTGCGGTGGCGGTACCTGAGGCGCAGGAATGGGCGATGCTGGTGTGCGGACTGTTACTGCTCGGCGTTATCGCGCGTCGCCGCGGCGCGTAAACTAAGGACGACGCCGCGAGAACCGATCAGCGGCGCGCCCCGAGTGCAAGCAGCTTCACGGCGGCTCGGCACTCAAGCAGCGTCCGCGAACACCACTACCGCGATCAATAATCCGACGAGCAGCACAGCCGCAGATCCGACGAACCACTTCACTGTTTTGCGGTACTCGCGTACATCGTCGTCCTCGACGCGCAGCGAGCGAAACAGCGCGACGATTTGCAACACCACCGCCAGCACCACCGTCATCGCGGCGATCGCAGAGGCAATCGTCCATTTTCCCGACGCCTCGAATCCCCAGAAACGAAAAAACGTCAGCGAAAATCCCAGCAGCACCGTGATCGCGGTAATGATGCCTTGCCGGTAACCCGCCGGAACAGGAACGACCTGATGGTTAGCTGGCGATCCCGGTGACTTAGCTGAAGACGGCGGCGTAGCTGAAGACGGCGGCGCAGCTGAAGACGGCGGAGCAGCTGGAGACGGCGGAGCAGCTGGAGACAGCGGCGGGTTGGCATCGTTTTCCGTCATGGTCCTGTCTCCCTGGCACGTCTCCCGTCTTTGCAACAGACGCAATCAGCGCGTCGTGCAGGAGAGGCTGCTATCTGAACGCTGTTGCGAACAGACTTTGCAGATACTCACGCATTTGATCTTCACGACACCCACTGCGCAGTCGTGTCCGGGAGAGCGCTGATCGCAGCAAATCTCGTAACGACGTCCATTGCGAGCGTCGATTCCCGCATCGACGTTCGGCCTAGCGATGCACCCTCATTGTGTGTGTTTCAACGGCGCGACGATCGACTTGCCAAAGATAAAGCATACTGAGATCTTTCCGGTGCGGCGTAACCGATGCCATATTATCTGGCGATAAGGAAAACTATGCGATTCGGCTTTGCGGGTACGTTGCTGATCGGGGTTCTGGTACTAACGTCGACACCATCATTGGCTCAAAAGAAATACGGCCCCGGCGTGACCGACACCGAAATAAAGATCGGACAGACGATGCCGTACAGCGGCCCGGTCTCGGCGTTCGGCACGATGGGCAAAGCCGAGGCAGCCTATTTCGATATGGTGAATGAGCAAGGCGGTGTCAATGGTCGCAAGATCCGGTTGATCTCCCTGGATGACGGCTACAGTCCGCCGAAGACCCTCGAACAGACGCGGCGTCTGGTGGAATCCGACGAAGTGCTGCTGCTGTTCAGCTCGTTCGGAACGCCGCCCAACACCGCGGTGCTGAAATATCTCAACGGCAAGAAAGTGCCGCAGCTGTTCATGGCGGCGACCGGTCTGAA
>JBDTMS010000921.1:0-2143 GCA_039934195.1 Betaproteobacteria bacterium | reverse complement strand
CAGGACGCGGTCGATGCGCTGCGTCTCATCATGCTGGCGCCGAGTCTGGGCGGCGTAGAGAGTCTCATCACGCAGCCGGCGACGACATCGCACCATGACATGGATGCAGCAGAGCGCCGGCGGCGTGGCATTACCGATTCGCTGATTCGCCTCTCGGTCGGGTTGGAAGACGCGAACGATCTCATGCGCGATCTGGAGCAGGCCCTGGATCGCGCTTGATAAGAATTGTGGATCGCCAGATAAGAATCAGACAAAGCCCAGATAAAAATTAGCTGTACGCAATCGATATCCCCCATCGTCTTTCCGACTTATAAGGAGCTCGCATGCAGCACGTTAGTTTCGGCAACACGGGAATGCAAGTGTCGCGGCAATGCCTGGGTACCATGACGTTCGGGCTGCAATGCGACGAGCCGACTTCGTTTCGGATTCTCGACGCAGCCGCAGATGCCGGCATCACGTTTCTCGATACTGCCGATGTCTATCCGCTCGGTGGCACGACGGAAATCGCGGGACGCACGGAGGAAATCGTCGGCAAATGGCTGCGCGGAAAACGCGAAGACTTCATCGTCGCGACCAAGTGCCATGGCAAGATGGGCCAGAAAGCCTGGCAGCAAGGTACGTCGCGCAAGCACATGCTGTCGGCAATCGATGCATCGCTCAAACGCCTGGGCACCGACTATGTCGACCTGTATCAGGTGCATCAATACGATGCGCTGACGCCGATGGATGAAACGCTCGAGGCGCTCGATACCGTCGTGCGCAGCGGTAAGGCACGCTACGTCGGCTGCTCGAATTACCATGGCTGGCGTGTCGCTCGCGCGCTGGGTCGCAGCGAAGCTAACGGCTGGGCGAAGCTTATCTCCGTGCAGCCGCGCTACAACTTGTTGTTCCGCGAATTCGAGCGTGATCTGTTTGCGCTGTGCGCGGAGGATAAGATCGCGGTCATCCCGTACAACCCGCTTGCAGGCGGGCTGCTCACCGGCAAGCACAAGCTCACTGACCGTCCGCCCGAAGGTTCACGCTTCACCTTGGGCACTGCTGGAAAAATGTACACCGAGCGTTATTGGCGCGATCGGGAATTCAATGCCATCGAATCGCTGGGCAAGATCGCCAAGGAAGCCGGCACCGAGCTGACCACGCTGGCGGTTGCGTGGGTGATGGCGAATCCGGTGATTACGTCGGTGATTCTAGGGGCGAGTAAACCGGAACAGTTGAAGGCGACCGTTGCGGCGGCGGAATTTAAACTCGATGCGTCGTTGAAGGCGCGGCTCGATGAGCTGACCCATGAGTTTCGTATGGGCGATGCTGTCCGGTGAGTTCGGCGCGATAATCCACACGGCGCTGAGCGGCGACGCCGGGCCCCCGCATCGTCGCGGGCTTACGGTTTCGAGAGGAGCCGCCAACGTGCGCGTACGAGCCCCACTAAAAATAGTCCAATGGCTAACGCAGTGGGAACGCTAGATTCGGGTAGCGAAAACGGCAGAAGTGCAATAGGCGAGGTCTCGTTGGGGAGAAGTTGCTGCGGTGTGTAGTTTTTAGAGCCACTCTCGAAAGACACGTAGCTATTCGACCCAACGGCCAAGCTGTCGTAGATTTGTCCGAAATAATTAGTGGTATAGCCTGCGCCGAAGGGCATCTGCGTGAAACAGTCATCGCAGTCGCTCGGTTCTGCAAGTGGCGGTCCAAGCGTAGTCGTGAAATAGGCCGGCCACGCGGCGCCTGTTGAAAGCACGCACGACAGTGCGGTCGCGTAAACCACGAGACAGCGGCGAAGGCGAACGAACGGCGGCACCGGATTGCCCGACGGGAACAACCAACCAAACCACATTACAAAGACGCGTGCTAAGGCGTGCACCACAGCGGCTACTTCAGCGACGATACATTGCGTATCCTGTGCGTGAGCATATGCCAACGGCGTTGCCTGTCAATGTGTTCAAACGGAGACATGAGTTGACGTCGCGTGTTCCGTTTCAGGTGAGTCTGAACAATGCGGGATAAGCCGTCGCCATGCAGCGGCGCATGCGAACAAATGAATAGCTCCGCGTACGTATACGCGGAGTCATTCCTTGCGCTGTTGCCGTAGCTGAAACTAGGGTGTGTTCACACTACGAAGTGCTTCGACGATCAGGGCGAAATTGATGAA
>JBDTMS010000920.1:0-2144 GCA_039934195.1 Betaproteobacteria bacterium | reverse complement strand
TACCGATTGGCGACCGAGCAGTTCGGCATCAAGCACCTGAAGGCGGTGATTGGATTTTCGATGGGCGCACAGCAGGCATTCCAATGGGCGGTCAGCTACCCGACGTTCATGGATGTGATCGTTCCGTACTGCGGCTCGGCCAAAGAGTACCCGTTCGGCGTTGTCCGATTGGAGGGCTTCAAAAGCGCGATCATGGCCGACGCTGCGTTCGATGCGGGCAATTACACGAAGCCTCCGCTGAAAGGATTGAAGGCCGGTGGCCGTCACTGGGCCTCGTGGGGGCTTTCTTCGGAATGGTATCGACGCGAGCTCTACAAACAGCTCGGCCATCAAAACGTCGAAGACCATCTGCATAATTTCTGGGAAGCGTTTTTTGCGTCGAAGGATGCGAACAATCTGATCACTGAAGCGGTCACCTGGCAGACGAACAATATCGGCAACTCGCCGGGTTTCAACGGCGATCACGAAAAGGCGCTCGGCACGATCAAAGCACAGGTGCTGTCGATGCCGTGCCAGACCGATCTGTATTTTCCTGCCCAAGATTCCGAGTATGAGGCGACCTTTATTTCCAATGTAAAACTCGTACCGATCCCTTCGATATGGGGACATCTCGCAGGTTTGGGGATCAATCCGGAGGACAACGATTTTCTGAATAAGACGATCAAAGACTTTCTCAAGTAAGGATGCCGAGAGCGTGGCGAAGGGCGGTTGCACCGTGTCGCCGCGCCCTATAGGCAGCGCTGAAGCTTGAGCCCGGTCAGACGGCGACGTTGTTCGTTCGCTGCGCCGGCTGCAGTCTTCGTTCACTCCGAATCGCAGAACGCAGACGCGCGAGCGCCGCGCCCGATACCGCTATAGGATGGCGGCTCAATTACTCTGCAAGACGTGGCGAGGGGACGGACCGTCCCACAGTGGTCTTTGCTGCGCGCGGATGAGATCATTCGGTTGCGCGAATAAAGGACGCCGAATGAACCCATTGCTGAGCTCGTTAATTACCGAAGGCGAGACGATTGTCAATGAGTCCGCCGATGCGATTGCGCGGCAAGGCGACACGGCGACGATTCATATCAGGCAAGTGGTCAATTGGCATCACAGGGCCGCTGCTTTTATCAGCGGTGCATCGCCTGGACTGGTGCATCAAATCCCGCATTTTTTTCAGACCACGGAAGATATCGCAGTTATTCATGTGGCTGTCTCCACCACGTTGAGCATGCTGAAATCGCTCGCGCACGGAAATCAGCAAGCAACTTCGCCAAGCACTATCGGCCACGCGGCGCCGCCGATAGCGCCCGGTTCAGGCCGCGCGGTGCACGAGAAACCGAAAACATTGGCCGAATTGTTCATCGACGTGTTCGTGCCGCGAAATCGCGCTCTTCGATTCATCCTGGTCTCAGTGCTCGCGCTAACCGCGATAGGCGCACTCATTTGGAGTGGCTTGCCTGACGACACGAAGAAGGCAATCTTGAAGCCGGCTGCGAGCGCTGCGCAGAGCGGTCGTAAGGCGCCTGACGACACTTCGCCGAGCAGCGTTTCGAAACCGGCAGCTTCGAACTGACGCACACAGCGATGCGATGCCATCGCATGACCGCGGCGGGAGATCGCCGATCCTAGAGCGAAATAAACGACGCGCATTTCGCTGCAGGCAAGGTTCCGCTGCCGAACACGACTGGCTGGGACACTTCTCGCCCTCGCGTCATCCGCACGCGCTGCGGCCTCCGGCATAGCCATGCAGTTGAGGTTGCCCGTGCGGTGCTGCCGAGCCGCCGGACGACGCTCGTTTCGCGCGGTGAACGTGACGACCACAAGGCCACACCGTCAGGCGATTGTCGCTTACGGAAAATACACGCTTGTTGCATAGACATCCTGTGTCTTGTCGCTACGCAACGCTGACTTGGCCGGCTCCGAGGGGAGATACTCCCGAATAAAAAGCGCCGGGAATAACCCGGCGCTTTTCTACGAGCGCGCGCGCCCGAATCGTCTAGCGCAGCTCAGTCGTAGTACTCGGGTGCTTTCTTCATGGCCTTGAAAGCGTCCGGGTCGTGCGCGCTGAAAAAATCGGCCTTCTCCGTTGCCATCATGCGGCGAATCCATTCGTACGCAAGCAAAATTCCCTGCGGGTCATACGCCAATACGACGTTCGGCGG
>JBDTMS010000919.1:0-2147 GCA_039934195.1 Betaproteobacteria bacterium | reverse complement strand
CGCAAGGTTTCGACGCCGCGCCGATGTCCCGCGACGCGCGGAAGATGCCGGCTGCGCGCCCAGCGGCCGTTGCCATCCATGATGATGGCGATATGCCGCGGCACTGAACGCGGTTCGGGGATATCGATCGTCGAGCTGCTGAACAGAGACACGGAAACGTTAGCCGTTATGCGAGTGAGGCGAGATCACACGGCCATCAGCTCGGCTTCTTTCGCGAGCAGCGTTTTGTCGATTTCGGCGATATAGCGATCGGTGAGCTTCTGCACGTCTTCTTGCGCGCGACGCTCGTCGTCTTCGGAAATCGCCTTGTCCTTGAGCAGTTCTTTCAAGCTCGCATTTGCGTCCCGCCGCACGTTGCGCACCGCGACTTTGGCATTTTCGCCTTCATGCTTGACGACTTTGATCAGCTCTTTGCGCCGCTGCTCGGTCAACACCGGCATCGGCACGCGCACCATCTCGCCCATCGAGGAGGGATTCAAACCGAGATCGGAGTCGCGGATCGCTTTCTCGATCACCGCCGCCATCTTCTTTTCGTACGGCGTGACCGCAATCGTGCGCGCATCGGGCAGGCTGAGATTGGCCACCTGCTTGAGCGGCGTCGGATTGCCGTAGTAGTCGACCATGATGTGATCTAGAAGCCCGGTGTGGGCGCGGCCCGTGCGGATCTTGCCGAGATCGACCTTCAGCGAGTCGATCGTCTTCTGCATTTTTTGATCCGTGGATTTCTTGACCTCTGCACTCATGTTTTGACTCCTCCTAAGGTCAGCTGTGCACCAGCGTGCCCTCGTCCTCGCCGAGGATGACGCGCTTTAGTGCACCCGATTTAAAAATGCTGAACACCTTGATGGGCAGTTTCTGATCTCGACATAGCGTTAGCGCCGTGGCGTCCATCACCTTCAGGTTCTTGACGATCGCCTCGTCGAATGTGAGCCTCTGATAGCGCTTGGCGTCAGGCGAGGTCGCCGGGTCGGCCGTGTAGACGCCGTCGACCTTGGTCGCCTTCAGCACGATCTCGACATTCATTTCCATCCCGCGCAGGGCGGCCGCGGTATCCGTCGTAAAAAATGGATTGCCGGTCCCTGCTGCGAAGATCACGACCTTGCCTTCTTCCAGATAGCGCATCGCCTTGCCGCGAATGTACGGCTCGGCGACTTGCTCGACCGTCAGCGCGGATTGTACGCGGCTGGTCAGCCCGCTCCTGCGCATCGCGTCCTGCAATGCCAGGGCGTTCATCACGGTCGCCAGCATGCCCATGTAATCGGCCGTCGCGCGATCCATTCCGGCTGCGCCGAGTGCAACGCCGCGAAAGATGTTACCACCGCCGATTACGACACCGAGCTCGACCCCCATATGCACGATCTCGGCGACCTCGGCCACGATGCGCTCGAGCGTTGCGCGATTGATGCCGTAACTATCGTCGCCCATCAGGGCTTCCCCGGACAGCTTGAGAAGCACCCGTTTATAGGCCGGCTTAGCGTCCATCGTCGCGCTCTACAGAGTTGTGCACCACGGCCAGATGCCCTCCCGCTCTAGGTTGGTTGTTTAGCGGCGTCGGCAGTCGCGGCTACTTCAGCCGCGAAGTCGCTTTGCTTCTTCTCGATGCCCTCGCCGACGACGTACAGCACGAAACTCGACACGCTTGCACTCTTAATCTTCAGCAGTTGCTCGATCGTCTGCTTGTCATCTTTGACGAACGGCTGGCCGTGCAGCGTGACTTCTTTGAGATATTTCTGCACGCTGCCTTCGACCATCTTCTCTACGAGGTGCGCAGGCTTGCCGGATTCAGCTGCCTTCAATGCGGCGATGTCGCGTTCTTTGTCGATCAACGACGGCGGAATGTGTTCTTTCGATAACGCGACCGGCTTGCTGGCGGCAATATGCATCGCGATATCTTTGCCGAGCAGCTCATCGCCGCCGACCACATCGACCAGCACGCCGATTTTCGCACCGCCATGCACGTAACTCGCGAGCTGCCCCTTCGCCTCGATACGTGCGAAGCGACGCACGGAGATGTTCTCGCCGATCTTGCCGACCAACGCACTGCGAGTTGCCTCGACCGTGGCGCTTCCCAGCGACATCGCCGACAGCGCTTCCACCGTTGCAGGATTGCTCTTCGCGATCAGCTCGGCAAGATTGCGCGACAACGC
>JBDTMS010000918.1:0-2148 GCA_039934195.1 Betaproteobacteria bacterium | reverse complement strand
CCCTGCTTGCCACCGCTGCCTAGCACCGGTGAGCTGTTGACCAGGAACGAGCGCAATCGCCCGGCGCAGTCCTCCAGTGCCACTCGCGCATTGCGGCTCGCGATCCCAAGCGCCATCGCGTCGATCCAGGGATACGTCGCACGCGTGAGCGCAGCGCCATCTTCAGCCAGCCATCCGAAATCTGAAGTCATGCTGCCGGTGAGCGATTCCGGCGACTTGCCCACAATCGACGCGAACGCTTGATTGGCCAGCACGATGTAGCCTTTGGTGTCGACGACCAGCAGGCCTTCGGCCATCGTATCGAGCGCGGTGCGCACACGCTCCGGCACTGCGCGCGAAGGGTCGAGCTGGCGCAGCACGCGACCTAGATAGAAGTAGAACGCGACGAAGCAACAACCGACGACGAAGCCGAGCATCTGCACGCGTTGATCGGAAACGAATCCACGCAAGCCGGGCTCCGACAAAGGCTTGAAGCGAAGATCGAGCGAGCCCCATCCCTGCTCACCCTGCATGATCGGCACGCGCACCTGCGAATCGATCGAGAACGATCCCGGCACCTCGGTCCATTGCGCGACATGATCGCCTACCACAGCGACAATTTCGCCATCGCTCATGCGCACGGCGGCCGACAGCAAATCCGGATTGCGCTCGACGATGAACGCCAAGGTCGCCTGAATTTGCGCTGCATCGTTCAGCGCGATTGCAGTCGATGTGCTGGCACCGATCGATTCGGCCAGGGCCGCGCGGCCCAAACGAATGGCGCTGACGCGATCCGGTACGACGCCGATGAAAATCGCGAGCAGCAGCACGCTGCCAAGCAGCGAGGCCAATCCCATTGCGACGAAGAAGCGGGTGCTCGGTCGTTTCATGCGACAGTCTCAGGATAATTTGCGGCGCGGCCCAGGTTCGTGTTCGGATCGGCGTCGTCCGCGTCTGGGTTCGACGCTGCGAGATGTGTCGGATCGGGCTGCGCGCGCACGCGAGTGATGGCTGCTTTCGCTTTGCTGAATAGCTGCTCGAGCGGGTCGTCGTTCTGCGCTTCGCGCTCATCGTCGCGCTTGGCGCGCGACAGCACCGGCATCGGATCGATGATGTGCCATGCCGGCAACGACGAGAGCAGACTGCTGACCAGAACACCGCCGCGCAACAGCCACATCACATAACCGATGGACACGGAGCCGGTGACAGCAACGCTCGACGCAATCACTTTCTTTTCGATGCTGATCTGATTTTCGACATCGCCGCGCATCCGATTGAGCTCGCCTACCCAATGATCGTTACGCAACGTGGATTTGTACGCTTCCAGCGCGGCAGGGTCGGCGCTCACGGCGAACGGCCGGCCAGGGGACATCGCATCGAAGGCAGCAGCGTCGGGCGCCGGCGCAGCCTGATTCAGCAGTGCGGCGAGCTGAAACGCGGCTTTTTGAAAAGGCGTCTGGAACGAGCCGCGATGAGAGCCCGCGGCGTCGGCGTTGGCCAACACATTGGACGCGCGCGTCGGCTTAGTTTCCTCGCCTTCGAGGTTGACAGCCGTGAGCCCAGATTGCGCTTCGCCATCGCCTCCGCTGTCGGCTGGCGACGCGGCCGCCATCGATTCGGACGCGCCATCGTCTGCAGTGTTACCCGTAGCTGTACTCACCGGTAGGGGTGAGCTCCCTGACAAACCGGCCGGCGCTTGCGTAACACTGGTCGGCAGCGCGGGGACAGGCGGTGGCGTCACTACCGGTGCGGGCGCCGCCGCGACGTTGATCGAAATGACGTGAACGCCGGCGTCAAGATCGACGCCGCCACCTGCGGTGCCGCCGTCGTCCTGCAATTGGAATGCGAAACTCGCGTAGCCGGGGCCGCTCACACCTGCCGCGGGACGAAACACAAAGCGCCCCGCATTGATGTCTGCAAGCGAAACGAACTGGCCTGCGGTGACGCTCGCGCCGTTGTTCATGAGCGTACCGGCGGTAGGCAGCGAGTTGATCTTCACGCTGAGCAAGCTATTAGCCGGGCTGTCATCTGCGTCGCTGAATCCGAAATCGCTCACGCCAAACGCATACGAGGAATCTTGCAGCGCCGTGACCATGCCATCGCTTGCATGCGGCGCGTGGTTGATCGGCGTCACGCCGATGGTCATGGTGTGCGGCGCTGCCTCCAGCG
>JBDTMS010000917.1:0-2148 GCA_039934195.1 Betaproteobacteria bacterium | reverse complement strand
CAGCCACTGCGGCAACGACTGCAATTTCAGTTGCCGCACGAGCCAGACGTCGATCGGCGCGCCATCATCGCTACGCAAAAGTTGCCAAAACAGTTCCGCATGATCGAGGCGGCCGATGGCCTGATTGGTAAACGGCACCAACGTCGACAGGATCGTGATGCGCCCGGCGCCGTCGCGGATTTGCAGCATTCGCGTATCGCCGCGCGTGGTGTGCTGCCAGCTTGCGTGGCCCCCGACATCGTGCAGCACCGGTGTTCGCGGCAGCGACATGCGAAGGTGCGCGCCGTTGGGCAAATCCACTTCATCGACCGCATCGGGACCGAATACGCCATCTGCACTTACGGTAACGCCGAGCTGTTCAAGCAACGGATCGCGCGCGAACGGCGCCTGTGCAGCGACGATCAAGTGTCCGCCCCTGCGCACCCAGTCGCGCACGATGCGGATGGTGACCGGATCGAGCCGATCGCGATCTGCCATCACCACTCGGCCGCTGGCAGGAAACCGCGCCAGCTGTGCAATATCGCCGCTCTCCTGTACACGGGCGCCTAACCGCGTAAGCAACTGGCGCGCTGCCAGTAGATGATCGGCTCTCGCTTCTCCGCTCATACCGACCCAGGCGCGCTGCTTCACGATCGTATACGTACGCGTGAACCAGACGGCGATCAGACAAACCAGAAGCCCGGCGGTGAAGATGTAGAGCGCGCGCCGGCGCGGCTGTAAGCGCGTCCCTATGTGCATCTGCAATGCGGGTTCATCTGTAATGCGGGCTCATCTGTCGGGTGTTCATCTGTATCGGGCGTTCCTTTGTATCGGATGTACATCTGTATTGCCGGTGCGATGTCATTGGTGCAACCGGAAGTAGTCCGACCACTCGACTGCCAGGCGCTCGACGTCGCGCAGCGGCGGTGTGTGATGCGCGTAGACGGTTGCGCGCCAGGTTTCGACGAGGCGCTCAAGATAGCCTTGCGCTGGTGCGGCGAGTCGTATTCTCGACTTTTGCAGGCAGTCCGTTTCGGTATCGCTACTGTTGAGCTCAACGCGATCGCGCGCCAGCAAGGTTGCCAGCGATGCGCGATACAGAAGCGACAAAGCGCCCACAAGATTGCCCGACTGTGCTAACTGTCGAGCGGTCGCTGCGACGTCATCGGGCAGAGCTTCGGGCCGCACGTCCAGCCCGAACAGCGTTTCCGGCGCGTGCCACTCGGTGTTGACCGTCGACTGGCGTGCGCTTACTCGCTGCACCACCCAATAGACCACTACGAATACAACGCCGGCGATCGCCAGCCAGACGAGCACGCGCACGACCTCGGATAGTCCTTTGATCAGCCCGCCGAGCCCGCTCAAATCCCACCGCTTAGCCGGCGCGTCCGGCGGTGAGGGGAGCAACTCGACGATGCGAAATTGCTCTTCGTATTCTTGAAATTCCGGCTGTGCGAGCACCTGTTTGATCTCGAACGCTGCGCGGCGCTCGGGCTGCGCAGCTAGCTGCGCTCGAGCGTCATGGTTATCCATCAGTAGCGCAACCATCGCTGCGATCAACATCGCTGTCACCGCGAAAACGGCACGTCGGCCGATGCGTTCCCGAGTCGGGGCAAGTCGTCGCAGCTGTACCTCTAGATCCCAGCCTTCCAGAGCGATACGACGGTTGAGATACAACGCGAATCCACCTGCGACATAGAACGGTTCGACCAGCGCGATCGCAACCAGGTAGGCGGCGGTCGAGATGTATAGCGCCAATCCCTGATTTGCCTGGAACGGTTTTAATAGTGAGAACGCGTCGAAGAATTCGCGCACGCTCGCCGGCATGAGCAAATCGTAGAGCCCGAACAGCGAGAAGAAGACAACGGTCTCGAAGCCGACGCAGACGAGCATAAGCCAGGCGGCATAACCGCCGACGCGTTTGCGCAGCTGCGCAACGCGCGAGCGCGCGGTCGCACCGCTCGCGCTCTCGAGCTGGCGCACGGGCAGTGCGAACGATCGGATGGTGCTGACTCGATGCAACGTCAATCCCAGCAGCAGACCATTGCGCGCAAAACCGGGGACCGCGCGCAAGGTCTCACGCCAGGTGGGTCGCGAACCGAACACCGCGCCGGCGAGCACATGCAGGACGATGCGATCGAATAACGGCTTCAACCACCACATTGCCAG
>JBDTMS010000916.1:0-2152 GCA_039934195.1 Betaproteobacteria bacterium | reverse complement strand
GTGCGTGTTCTCATCGCCCGCGAGATAATCGATCACGTCGCCGAAATCGACGTCTGCACTATCGCCAAGCGAAATCAACTTGGAAAAACCGATATTGCGCGTCTTCGCCCAGTCCAGGACTGCCGTCACTAGCGCGCCGGACTGCGACACGAATGCAATGGTGCCGGCTGGCGCATCGGTATGCGTGAAGCTAGCGTTCAGTTTGAGCGCGGGCACGAGCAGCCCCACGCAATTCGGGCCGAGCACGCGCAGCAGATGCGGTTTAGCTGCGGCGAGCATCGCCTCCGTAAGCGTGCTGCCGTGCGCGTCCGTCATTTTGCCGAGGCCGCCGGTCAATACGAGCGCGGCTCTGGTGCCCAGTGCGCCGAGCTCGCCGATCAGCTGCGGCACGGTTGCAGGAGGCGTACAGATAACGGCGAGATCCGGTGTGATGGGAAGACTCTGTACGGACGGGTAGGCCTTGACGCCTGCGACGAAATCGTATTTTGGGTTCACCGGCAGGATCGCGCCGGCAAAGCCTGCTTCGCGCAAGTTGCGCAGCACGATCGCGCCTATGCTGTGCGGCTTCTCGGAAGCGCCGATCAGAGCGACTGATGTGGGCGCAAATAGACGTTCGAGATTTCTAGTGGTCATTTCAGCGGCCTCGCAATCGTTGCCACGTCAACAGCATCCCGCGAAATTTCGTGTCACGCGCGGTCGCGCCGGACCGAGCCGGGCGCGGTCGACGGGCGGCGTTGCCCGCAAGCTGTCCGACACTCGTCTTACGCACACTCACGCCTTCATGTAACGGAAGAACACCCGTTTCACCGCTTCCACCAGCGCAAGATAGAGCAGACTGAGGCCGGTGATGATGGCAAAGAATAGCGGCGGCGGCGCAACAAATCCCAATGCGTGTCCGATCGGGGTGAAAGGCAACGCCACCGCAACGGCGACGACGCTTAGCGACGTTGCCAGCAGCGCCGGGTGAGGCCGGCTGCGCCACGGGCTTTGCCGCGTTCGGATGACGAAGATCACCAACACCTGACTCGCGAGGGATTCCACGAACCAGCCGGTATGGAACAGCGCTTCGTCGGCGTGCAGCACCACGAGCAGAATGTAGAACGTCGCAAAATCGAACAGCGAGCTGATCGAGCCCATCACCCACATGAAATTGCGTATCAGCTCGAGGTTCCATCGCTGCGGCTTAACCAGCTCCGGCTCGTCTACCCGGTCGAGCGGGATTGCGATTTCGGAAATATCGTACAACGCGTTGTTCAGCAGGATCTGTACGGGCAGCATCGGTAGGAACGGCAAGAACAGGCTGGCGCCTGCCATGCTGAACATATTTCCAAAATTCGAGCTGGTGCCCATCATGATGTACTTTCTGATGTTGGCGAACGTCCGCCGTCCTTCCAGCACGCCCTCGTACAGTACGCCGAGATCGTGCTTGAGCAAGATCATATCCGCCGCTTCTTTCGCGACATCGACTGCGCTATCGACCGACAACCCGACATCCGCGGAGTGCAACGCCGGCGCATCGTTCACGCCATCGCCGAGGTAACCAACGGTGTTGCCGCGCTGTTTCAGCGCGAGGATGATGCGGTTTTTTTGCGCCGGGTTGACCCGACAGAACAAATTGACGGCGTCGACGCGCGCGCGCAGCGCCGGATCGTCCAGTTGCGCGATTTGCGCGCCGGTGAGCACCTGCGCGCCGGAGAGTCCGAGCGATGTGCAGAGATTTGGGGTGACCAGCTCATTGTCGCCGGTGATGACTTTCACGCAGATGCCGATGCGCGTCAGCGCGGCCAGCGCTTCTCTGGTGTTGGCTTTGGGCGGGTCGAGGAAAGCCGCGAATCCGGCGAATACCAAATCGCTTTCGTCACCGACGATCGCGTGCTCATGGTCGATTGCCACCTTGCGGCTCGCAATACCAAGGGCGCGAAAGCCGTGTCGCGCAAGGTCGTCGCACACCGCCTGTACGTGGGCGCGCGACTCGGTATCGAAACTGGCGCTGCCACCCGCCTCGTCTATTTCATAGGCCACCGCGAGACGCAACACTTCTTCCGGCGCGCCCTTCAGCACCAGCAATCGCTCGTCGCCGTGTTGTAGAAGCACCGAAACGCGACGGCGTTCGAAGTCGAACGGGACTTCATCGATCTTGCGAAAATCGGTT
>JBDTMS010000915.1:0-2154 GCA_039934195.1 Betaproteobacteria bacterium | reverse complement strand
ACCAGGTCCACAGACCGGTGTCGCCGAGATTGGTGCTCACCACGCCATACGTGTAGCCGGCGAGGCCGAAGAACGCAGTTTGGCCGAAGCTCAAGATGCCCGCATAGCCCCAAATCAGCGACAGGCCGAGCGCCATGAATACCCAGAGCAGAAAATAGGTGAGGTTGGTGATCGCGAAGGCCTCGACGAAAACCGGCAGCGCCGCTGCCGCGATCACCACGACCACGAACACGGACCAAAATCTCATACCGCGGCCCAGGGTTTGCGGTCCATCCAATGCTGTGAAGAGCTTGCGCATGGCCGGGTCAGCGGTCGCCCGAGCGCTGTAGAAACCAGCCGCTGATGCCTTTCGGCAGCACGCGCACAACGACGATTACGGTTAGCAGCAGGCCGATCTGGCCGATCAGCTGTCCGTACGATTTGATCAGCAGCGACTGGATGAAGCCGAGCATCGCGGCGGCCGGCGCCAATCCGAGCATGACATCCGAGCCGCTCACAACGACGCTCACGAACGATTGCACGATGAACGCCTGCCCCATCGTCGGAACCGTGGTCATGGTCGGTGCATACAACGCGCCGGTCAGCCCTGCCAATGCAGCGCCAAGTGCGAAAGTGCTGCTGTAGATGCGCGTGGTGTTGGCGCCCAGTGCGCGCGCCATTGCGGCATCTTGAATCGTTGCGCGTGAATGGATGCCAAAGCGCGTGTGCACGAACAGCCAGTACAGTGCCGCGAGCAGCAGCAACGCCATCAGCGGGAGCAGCGCGCGATATGTCGAGAACGAATACTGGCCGATCTCGAAACTGCCGAACGGTGTTTTCAATCCTTCGATCGAGGGGCCTGCAACGATCAGCATCCCTTGCGTCGCAATCAAACTGATTGCCCACGTCGCGACGATCGAATCGAACAGCCGACGATACAAGCGCCGGATGATGAAAAATTCCAGAATGAGGCCGACCAGCGCCGCGGCCAGCGTGCCCGCGAGCATGGCAAGTGCAAGAGGAAGCCCGGCACGTGCCGACAGCACCGTGACATAAGCGCCGCACATGATGAACTCGCCATGCGCGAGATTGATCACACCCATCATGCCGAAAATAATCGCGAGACCGAGCCCGCACAGCACCAAAAACGCGAACGAATCCGCGAACTGGTAGAAGAAGGCGTACGCCTGGACCAGGAAATTCATCGCCGCTCAAAGCTCGATCGGTGTCGTTCGAACGCCCGCATAGCGCGGGCGTTCGAACGTTGGTTACAAGTTATTTCTTCGGCAGATTGCTTGGCGTGTACTGATTCTGGTCAGGCTTTTTGCTCAGATCGCAGCCGACCGATCCCAGCCAGTACGGCTCGATGTTGTCCCACACTTTCGGGATGTCTACCGAGTGATCGGCCTTCACGTGAATCAGATAGATCGTATGGCTGGTGTGATGGCTCTTCGGATCGATACACACCTTGCCTGACGGCCCGGTGGTGCAGATGTTGCCGCTGCCCAGTGCGGCGGCGACTTTTTTCTGATCCGTCGACCCGGCTTTCTCTACGCCCGCCTTGTACAGATAGATCGCGTCGTACGCGTTTGCGGCTTCCTGGTTGATGTATTCGACTTTCGGAAACTTCGCGCGGAAACGCTTTTTGAAATCGTTGCTGGCCGGCGATTCGACTTCTTCGACGTAGTTCGCCGTGACGTACATGTCTTTCAGCGCCGGCGGTTTGAACCGCTTGTGCTCATACGCCTGGCCGACGTTCACCGAGCTTGCCATCGGAATGCTCAAGTTGGCTGACGCCTGCTGCTCGTAGAACGACGCTTGATTGGCGCCGACCAGCAAGGTTACCAGCACGTCGGGCTTGGCTTTCTGAATGTTCTGGATGGTCTGGCTGAATTGGGACACCGACAGCGGGATGAACTCTTCGCCCACCATCGTGCCGCCTTTCTCCTTGACGATATTGCGCACCCACTCGGCGGAGATCTGGCCGAAGTTGTAATCGGCAGCGATGGTGTAGACCTTCTTGCCGTATTTTTCCATCATCCACGGGATCAATGTCGAGAACTGCTGCTCGGGAACGGCGCCGGTTACGAAGACGTTGGAATCGCAGACGCCGCCTTCGTACTGGTTGTTGTAGAAGTAGAGCTGCTTGTAGCGATCCATGATCGGCCGGATCGC
>JBDTMS010000914.1:0-2155 GCA_039934195.1 Betaproteobacteria bacterium | reverse complement strand
TCCACGAAGGAGAAGAAGTTGACGAGTCCGCCTTCAAGGCGCTCGTTCGCCAAGCAATCGCCCTCAACAGGTCTGGCAAGTCGAAACCTTCGAAGAAAGCGAAGGACTAGCAGGCTGTTGAATTTGATCGTCTGGAGATCAGTTTGATATCGGCAATGCGTGTTTTGTATCGGTTACTGCTTGGCAGAGAAACTAAGCTTGGTGCTTTTTAGAGTGTTTCACTCGCTGTGAGAGAGATGAAGCGCTCGCGCATCTGTGCTTAACTGCTCAGCTACTAGGGTGGAGCAGGTTTCGCATGCGCATCAAGTCGTAGGCGATAAAGTCAGCACGAAGCTGAAATCGACTTTGGCAAGCCCGCGTAGTTTGATGCGCCCCACTGGACCGATCGTTTTGGCCCAACCGAAACCCTCCTCGATGCACTTGCGAATCTTCTGGCTCAGTTGGTAGCCCATATGACGCGTCGTGCGTGCATCGATCGCTGAGCTCCCGCGGCGTTTGTTGTTCTGCGCCACGTGCGCGGTAATCTTGCGCGCACGGCACGCGGCGACAAAGTCATAGGTGTCGAAGCCTTTGTCCTCGCCCAATGTCCTTGCGCCCTGCGCTGGGCAATTCATCGAACATAGACCTGCATGAACGTCCATGGGAATGAATGTGTTATCCCAAGAGGTCGAGAGCACATGCTCCGACATTGGCCTGCGCGCACGCTACACCAGACCAATCATCGAGTCGACTGCGTCCGTTGTCTACGCAGAGTAGCGCCCCCTTCGCAGCGTCTTCCCTCGTCCGTAAGTTTGCGTGCATCCGAACTGCCAATGATTAGCGGATCAGCTCAAGCGCTGAGCAAACCTTAGCTGCATCACACTTCAACTTCTTTAGTAACTCTTCTAAAAATTTCCGATTGCGAACGCACGGTGAATAGATCACGGCGGCGACATCCGCTTTTTTGATTTCACGGTAGCGCGCGCAGTTGAGACGCTTGATCGCACCTTCCGCGCTATGTGATCGGATGGTGAAGGCCATCGCGCCCGCATCTTGAACGACATCCTTGAGACTTCACCATGTGCTGTTGACGCGTAGACATGACGGCCCGTACCTTGCGTTGCTCATTGGCAACGGCCGAGAACAAGACTCTGCAACTTGGAGCAAAACAAAACGGCGCGCCAACAAGTCACAAGGCCATAACTGTGGAAGATTACAGCCGCGAGCTATAACGCTCGCGGCTCTTTTTTTAAGCGAGTGAAATGGTGTTCGGTATTCGGAACGAAAGCGAACAACGTGGCACTGCATTGCGCTCTTTTACGCATCGGTGCGTCGGCCAGTCCGTAGTGAGCAAGCAATAAACAACCATGCCGTAGTGAACAAGCAATGAACAACAATAAATCTGCGCCATCGGTATTCAACAACGCACGCGGCTTGCTCACTGCACTCGGCATCGCCTGCCTGGTAAACACCACGCAGGCGCAAATCGTCGTCGATCCCGCCGCGCCGAACGCACAGAAGCCGACTGTTCTGACCACGCCCAACGGGGTGCCGCAAGTGAACATCCAGACGCCGAGCGCCGCGGGTGTCTCGCGCAACACCTACACGCAGTTCGACGTGCAATCACCGGGCGTGATTCTCAACAACGCGCGCACCAACGCACCAACGCAATTGGGCGGCTGGATCCAGGGCAACCCCTGGCTTGCCACCGGCAGCGCGCGCGTGATCTTGAACGAGGTCAATTCGAACAACCCCAGCTACCTGCGCGGCTACATCGAAGTCGGCGGCGATCGCGCACAAGTCATCATCGCCAACCCCGCCGGCATCACGTGCGATGGCTGCGGCTACATCAACGCGAACCGTGCCACGCTCACCACCGGCACGCCGATCATGAACGGCGGCAGCCTCGATGGCTATCTCGTGCAGCGCGGCGCCATCACGATTCAAGGCGCGGGCATGGATGCCAGTCAGGTCGATTTCACCGACGTGATCGCACGTGCGGTGCAGGTCAATGCCGGCATCTGGGCCAATGATCTGAAGATCGCCGCTGGCGCGAATCGCGTCAGCGCAGACCACACGCAGATCACAGCGATCGCTGGCATCGGTGCGCCGGGCGCAGTCGCCATCGATGTCGCGCAGCTCGGCGGCATGTACGCGGGCAAGATCCGCCTGATCG
>JBDTMS010000913.1:0-2157 GCA_039934195.1 Betaproteobacteria bacterium | reverse complement strand
AAGCCGCACGTACGGATCTGTGAGGGCGAAGCCGAATGGCTGAGCTACTCGACCACTGCCCGAGAGGATGTACGTTGCGATATCGCCACTGACATTAACATGACAGTACTCCGGTTATGCCTTGTGTGTGCTTAAGCTCTCGCAAATTGCACCTGGAGACACAGTGACAGACGGCATTGGCAGCACCAAGTTTCAATCTGACGAAGATGGCAATGTTGCGTCTTCGCAGGCAGCCGCCAAGAGGATGGACGCGGCACTCAAGCATGGACGAACTACAGTGTTTATGTCCGTACTGGAAGATGTGATACGAACCCAAGGTGGGTTTGGGCTTGCTGCTCGCGCGTCTGGACTCAATCGGACAGCGCTATATAGGATTGTCTCGAGTACTGGAAACCCTGCCTTGAACACCCTTGTTTCCCTACTAGCGGCAGTCGGACTCAGGCTATCAATCAGGCCACTCAAGCGTGCAAAGGCTCGAGGCAACGCTATTGGCGAGATGCCCGGTCCCGAATCTGGAGCATAGTAAATAGCGAGCGCGACGAACGTGCAGCCCGATATCGCGACAGAAGCAGAACGGTCAATTTCGAGCTCAGCTATGGCCGGCGATCGCGGGTTCGAGCAGGCGCTGACTGTACTGTGATATCGGCCGCAGGTAAGCGGAGTCGACGGATGCATCAGAGTCGGACAGACGATCATTGCTGAGGCGGATTAAAAACGTAGTCCGGCGCTCCCAGCATCGCCATCTGCCCTTACGACGTCGCTGACAACTGTCCAGTGACGTTCATAGACGCGTAGGACGTGCGCAAGTACTTTGCGACTCGGCGCACACTTGGCGTTGCTTTTATCCGCCGCCGCCAGTACTGTCACTAAGCTCGGTTCCACCGACTACGGCTTGCTACATCGGGTCGGACTAAACTCCGCGGTGCTGTGAATCCCGAAAATAAGCGTGTCGCCTGCACGACGCATTACGAACTCTTGAATTCGACAGAGGTACTTAAATGGCCTTTTTGGAAGCCCTGCATCATGCAGCACGCGTTGGAAGAAAATCCGTATCACAGGTTACTCATCCTGTCTCGATTGAATACGTGTCATGAGAGTTTTAGTCACCGGCTGTGCTGGTTTCATTGGAATGCATGTGGCGCGGCGGCTGCTGGACCGTCGAGATCAAGTCACGGGCATCGATGACCTCAATGAGTACTATGAACCTGCGCTGAAGCGCGCCAGGCTTGCACGACTTCAAGCCGATCCTGGATTTACTTTTCAGAAGGTTGATATCGCAGATACTGCGGCAGTGAGCGAATTATTCGCTCGGGGTAAGTTCGACCGTGTAGTGCATCTCGCCGCACAAGCCGGCGTACGTTATTCATTGAAAAACCCGCACGCCTACATTCATAGCAATGTAAGCGGGTTTCTCTCGATACTGGAAGCATGTCGCAACTTCGGTTGCGACCACCTGGTGTTTGCCAGCACGTCGAGTGTTTACGGCGCCAGCCGCAAAATTCCATTTAATGTTCATGACAACACCGATCATCCCATTAACTTGTACGCTGCGAGCAAGAAGAGCAACGAGCTCATGGCCCACTCTTACAGCCATCTGTTTGGGCTGCCTGTTACTGGCTTACGCTTTTTTACCGTCTACGGGCCCTGGGGAAGACCGGATATGTCGGTGGCTCTGTTTACGCGCGCAACTCTCGAAGGCCGTCCCATTGATGTTTTCAATCACGGCGAGATGGAACGCGACTTCACCTACGTCGACGACATTGTAGAAGGTGTGATTCGAGTCCTGGATGTCGTGCCAACCGGCAACCCAAACGCGGATATGACCAGACCGGATCCCGCGATAAGCCACGCTCCGTACCGGCTGTACAATATAGGCAACAATCAGCCGGTTACTCTCGATGTTTTTATCAAAGCCATCGAACATGCGACGGGGCGTGTTGCCATCAGAAATTCGATGCCGATGCAAGCTGGCGATGTCCTCTCTACCTGCGCAGATGTAGATGATCTTCGGGACGCCATCGGGTTTTCGCCGAACACTGCGTTGAGCGACGGCATAGCGCGCTACGTGAGATGGTTTCGTGACTACTACGCGATGTAAGTATGCGGGTTCTGTCGCGATAGGCCGATGAGGCCGAGCGAAATCGCTATGCCGATCGA
>JBDTMS010000912.1:0-2165 GCA_039934195.1 Betaproteobacteria bacterium | reverse complement strand
CCTCGAGCAATTGCGTCTTCCATTGCGTGATCTGGTTGGCGTGCACATCGAATTTCTGCGCCAACTCCGCCAATGTCTTGTCGCCCTTCAGCGCTGCAACAGCGACCTTCGCTTTGAATGCCGCGGTGTGATTTCTTCTTGGCCTTCTCATTACTGCTCCTTTATCGGGCAAGTTCCATCGCCCATCAGAGCAGGAATTTCACTTATCCTCTAGTCCTAATTTCCGGGACCACTTCTAGTGACGAATATTGGTAGTGGCGATGGTCAGGTGGCATCCGGCAGTGGCGACGCGAGCTTGTGCGGTAAGAATAACGTCAATATCAAGTCTTTCGTCATGAGCGGTCGGCCGGCCTGTGACCCTCGCGTCGGCCCAGAGCTCTGCTGCAAGCACCATCATCTGTCGATCAATTGGAACAAATTCTACAACGGCTTTTAATTCATCCAATTTTCGAAGTGCGTTCGCCGCCTCGGGGTTCGCGGCCCTGCGAATATAGCCCCGTCGGATCTCGTAATCGCTGATTTCCGCCAGACATACTCTCGCGCCGTCTTCGAGCATGGCGCGCAGCCACTTCGTGCAGTCAGTGGCCACGCTATTAGCTTTTGGATGCGTAAGATAGCCGAGCACGTTGCTGTCGAGGAATATGCACCAATTCACAGGAGCGGTCCTCTTCCGCCAGACCGTGATTCACGAAGTGACTGAATGGTTGCCGCTAAGCTCTTTGATTGTTCCTCTTCCTGGCATTGTTCTGCCAACCACTGATCGAGAAGTGCAATGGCTTTCAGATTGCGTCGACGCTGGACGTTTTGCTGCGACT
The DNA here is from genome assembly GCA_039934195.1 of Betaproteobacteria bacterium. Taxonomy (GTDB): domain Bacteria; phylum Pseudomonadota; class Gammaproteobacteria; order Burkholderiales; family SHXO01; genus SHXO01. Next base: position 1,350 of record JBDTMS010000912.1, on the reverse strand, counting down.
GATCCTTCCCCAGATGCCTTCGTTCTACACGCCACAGAGAGGTATGAGTTGTACGGAAAGATAGGGAAAAATGTCGAACTTTCGTCTGTTGAACGTATCCGCCGGTTAGTTGCCTCGTCCATAACAGCCTTGCATCACCGGATGATGACGTCGCGACATCGTCTTCAAGGTACCAGATTGTTGGCGGGCGTACGGCCTCAAAGACGGCGCCGTTGTCTGCTAGGGCACCCATCAGTGGTTCGGTGTCAGAGGCACTAAAAATGAAGAAGCGCCCATGATCGACACCGGTGGACGCGGACAAGGATCGAGTGAGTTCGCTCATTTCCATGGACGTATCTACCCTGTCTCCCCTTGCACTGATATTTCTATTCCCAGAGAGACCAATTCATCCAAAAGACTTGTAGCTTTAGCTGCTTCGAGAGGTACTTCGTTGTCGGCGGGCGAACTGATGTCTAGCTCAAGCCTCGCGACGTTAAACTGAGTTCGTACTTGACGCGCGTCATCGAACGCCACGAATAACGAACCGCTTATGCCTAACCATTTGCTGAGCCTATTTATTTGTAAGCCATCCATTACTCTTGAATCGCGGGGACGGTTTACTTGATAAAGAAATTCCAGACTGTTCTTCGGATCCAGCCTTACATTAGGCAGTGATGGTTGAAGGAACTCGTAAGCTTTTTGTAGGGTTGCCTCGGGGTGTTCAAGGACTGCGCCAAATGCAAGCCGCGTGAACGGCGTAGCGACACTCAACCACTTATGCATAGGATCAAGAAACGGCTGCAGGACGTCATCGAACGGGCCGAGTGACGGGAATGCGTTCTCCGGCAGGGCTTTTAATGGATCCAGCACCGGAACTAGGAGCCAATCTACCCGACGTGGCCTTGTGGTAAGCGAGAGCCGATGTCCATGAAACATTCCTTCGTCCTGTAAGAAATCTTCCTTGCTTCTCGTTGTGCTCGACTCTGGCGCTTCATCGAATAGTGTTTTCCACCAGCTCGACGCGCCGTCATGGTCGTTCCGTTGGCTAAAGGCGGTAAGTCTCAAAGTTGAAGCAAGCCACCGAGAGTTGTCGTTTTGAGAGTCCATGTATGCAGACTGATTTGTGTAATAACCTCTGATTCCTTGGGGTAGGTCCTGAGCATACCATGCGTTGAAAAGAGGCTGTACCGGTGAGCGGCAGGACCGCAGTAGGCAGTTCGAGGGGTTCTGTCGCAACAAGCGCGAGGTGTTAGGGTCGGCCGATGCGAATTGATCCGAAAACGATGATCGCGGCCTTGCGCCAGGCGATCACGCGTCTTCACTATCCGGTGGAGATCATGCTGGTAGGCGTGCGCTGGTACGTGGCTTACC
>JBDTMS010000911.1:0-2168 GCA_039934195.1 Betaproteobacteria bacterium | reverse complement strand
TAACGGAAGGCGGCGTATCGGGCGTGTTGTTCTCCGATCAGGTCGTCGTCGCGACGCGGCTCACGCAAGGCTGCGCACCGGTTGGCCCGCGTCACATCGTCACCGACGCGCGCCACAACATCCTCATCAGTCTTGACGGCCGGCCCGCGCTCGACGTGTTTCGCGAAGACATCGGTCCGGAGTTCTCCGGCAATCTGGGATCGGTTGCGGGTCGCATCTTCGCAGCACTGCCGATCGAGGGCAGCCACACGGGCGATTACGTGGTGCGCAACCTGGCCGGTTTGGACACCACCCACAAGCTGGTAGCGTTGTCGGAAGCCGTGAAGCCGGGGCACAGCCTGATGTTTTGCCGGCGTGATCGCGGTACGGCGAGCGAGGATCTCGACCGCATGCTCACCAGCATTCAAAGCGGCCTTTATCGGCAGCCGAAGGGCGGCGTCTATTTTTCATGTCTCGGACGCGGCGCGAGCCTGTTCGGCGAGAACTCCGAAGAGCTGCGCATTATCCAGGATCGTTTGGGGGAAGTGCCGCTGGTCGGATTTTTCTGCAACGGCGAGATCTCGCATAACCGGTTGTACGGCTACACTGGCGTGCTGACTTTGTTCTTGTGATCGCGCTACACCTTCGTGCCGCTTCGCGGCCGCGCCGAAACTAAAAGACGTGACGAGTCGACAAATTGCGCATGCGTGATCTGGGCTTCACTTGGCTGGATGTCGCCGCGCTAGCCTGGTTCTTCACCTGGTGGATCGGCTATGCGCGGTTTGCCAACTGGTATGCGACGCGCCAGCCCAGCCTGCAGACGATGATGCTCAAATATCGGCGCGACTGGTGGGTACGCGTGATGGAGCGCGAGCTGCGCATGATCGACACCTCGATCATCGCCAACTTATCCAATAGCGCGACGTTCTTCGCATCGACCACGCTGTTCATCCTGGGCGGTCTGCTCGCGCTCCTCGGCACCACTGAAAAAGTCTCCGCGGTCATGCAGGGTATGCCGTTCAACAAGCACACTCCGGACGCGGGTTGGGAGATCAAGATCATGCTGTTGGTGGGCATCTTCGTGTACGCGTTCTTCAAGTTCACCTGGTCGCTGCGCCAGCACAACATCGCGTCCGTCCTGATCGGCGCGGCGCCCAAGGTGCCGCGCAACGCCGAGGACGAGTCGAGCTACATCGATCAGGGCGCAATGGTGAGTCATCTCGCCGCCGAGCATTTCAACTTTGGCTTGCGTGCTTACTATCTCGCGCTCGGCGCACTGGCGTGGATGATCAACGGCTGGTTGTTCATGGGCACCACAGCGTGGGTCGTGCTGATTCTGTATTGGCGGGAGTTTCGCTCGCAAGCGCTGCACGATCTGCAGCGCCCGCCGCTCAAGCAATAGCGGCGACGAATCAGCAGCAGGCGTGCTCGTGATATGGTTGCCGGCGTTTGCGGCGAGAGCGGCCGCACGCAGGCAGTCTAGGCGCTGGCCCCGGTACTCTAGCGCTAGCCCCACTAATCTAAGCGCTAGCTTGGGTCTACCCCGACTATCGTCAACCAACAACTTTTCTATGGTCAACAAGTCGACGTCACTCACCGCACTGTTGCGCGCGTCCGCCGAGGCGCGCCGCTTCCCGTTTCTCGAGCGTGCGACATTCTGGGAAGAGCGGCTGGCGCTGCACAGCGCCGATTTGCAAACACTGCTCGATGCGCCTGCCGGCACAGATATGTTCACCTTGCCGCCGCGCGTTGCGCCCGAGGTTCATGCGGCCGTCGCAGCAACCAAAGTAGCGGAGCGCAGCGACGAGATCTGCATGGCCAGCGTGCGCGAGATAGCCGCGCGCGTTCGCAGCAAAGAGATCTCGCCGGTAGAAGTCGCCAAAGCGCATCTCGAGCGAGCACGAGCGCATGAGCATCTGAAGGCGTTCATCACCATGCGCCCGGAGACGGTAATCAAGCAGGCGCAAGCGCTCGAAGCTCGCATCGTGCGTGGCGAGGATGTCGGACCGCTCGCAGGCGTGCCGATTGCCGTGAAAGATCTGATGCATGTTGCCGGTTATCCATTTACCTGCGGCACCCATGCTATGGACGGCGAAGAATCCGAAACCGACGCAGACGTCGTGGCGCTGTTACGCCGCGCCGGCGCGATCGTCATCGGTACCGCCAATCTGCATGAGCTCGCGTACGGC
>JBDTMS010000910.1:0-2169 GCA_039934195.1 Betaproteobacteria bacterium | reverse complement strand
GAAAAGAATGGTGAAAATGAAATTATTTGGATTGAAGAGTTGATCGAGATAGCGCAGCGCCGTGAACGCATCCTGATGGTGGGCCACCTGATGGAGTACCACCCGGTGATCAATCGGTTGCGCGAGCTGATCGTGTCGAACGAGCTCGGCGAGATCTATTCCATGTACAACCAGCGCGTCAATCTCGGCATCGTGCGCGCAGACGAGAATGCGTTGTGGAATTTCGCGCCGCACGACGTGTCGTCCATTCTCTATCTGCTCGGCAAAGAACCGAGCGATGTGTCGGCGCGCGGCCAGTGCTATCTGCGGCGGGGCATCGAGGACGTGGTATTCATGACCTTGAACTTCAACGACACGTCGATGGCCAACATCCACGTAAGCTGGCTCGATCCGCACAAGATTCGCAAGATCACGATCGTCGGCAGCAAGAAGATGGCGGTATTCGACGACATAGAAGGCACCGAGAAGCTGCGCATCTACGATAAGGGCGCGGCCCACAATACCGATTACGACACCTTCGCCGAGTACGTGACTCTGCGCTTCGGCGACATCACCATCCCGTACGTCAAGATGGGCGAGCCGCTACGCCTGGAATGCGAGCATTTCATCGAATGCATTCGCACCCGCAAGCAACCGAGGAGCGATGGCCACGATGGCTTGCGCGTAGTCAAGGTGCTCGACGCTGCCCAGCGTTCGCTGCGCCGGAACGGCGCTCCAACTGCGATCACCTCCGGCGGATGACAACGTGATGGCGGTCGGCGCCAACTGCTAGCTGCGTAAGATCGAATAGGTGACGATAAAAGACCGGATTCTCAGGATCATCCCGCCGCGCTACGAGCTCGCGGCGAGATTTCATTTCAGCCGCGTATTGGGGCGGCTGGATGACGAGGCACGCATCATCGATCAGATCGCGCAGCATCCTAGAATGGCGATCGATATTGGTGCGAACGTTGGGTTGTACGCCTATCGCCTGGCGCAATTGTTCCCTCGTGTAGCGGCGTTTGAGCCGATTGCAGATTGCGCCCGGATAATCGCCAACAGTAGCGCCCCCATCGAGGTGTATTGCGTCGCGCTATCGAGCCGCACAGGCGACGGGATCTTATCTATGCCGCGCTCGAGACGACCGGAAGATAAGTGCTTGGCGAGTTTGTCGAACGACTTCGGCGATGGCACCCGTGTCACGGTGCCGTTGCGGACGCTGGACAGCTATGGTTTTACCAACGTCGATTTCATCAAGATCGACGTCGAGGGCCACGAACTGGAGGTTCTGCGGGGCGCTATCGATACGATCAGACGGTGTGAACCGGCAATGCTCATCGAGATCGAGCAGCGGCACCACCGGCAGCCGATCGACGAGGTATTTCGCGAAATTCAATCGCTAAACTACGACGGCAGTTTTCTGCCCACGCAGGGCCGACGCAACGGTCGACGCGAAGATAGTGACGAGCCAGGTTCGTTGCTCGCACCGCTCAGCGCATTTTGCCTAACCACGCATCAATCCGGTGATTCGTTGAGCAGAAACTACATCAACAATTTCGTGTTTCGTCGCAACCAGCGCTAATCCGTGACCTCAACCGTTGAGCAACGCGTGTACATACTTGCTCAATCATAGTTGCTCAAGTCAATGCGATCGATGGGCAAACTGAGCTGACGTCGTTCTTCGTTGAGTCGATGCACGTCACAACCGCCAAACGCGAATTCCCGCACGTTCCAGCGCGCCGCGATCGAATTGCGATTTGATGTCGATGAAGGTGCCCGGAGCACTTAGCTTGCCGAGAAAATCGGCGAGCGGCTTGTCTATGTAATAGCGATGCGGCACGGCCAGAACCAGCGCGTCGCACCTTGGAATATCCTCCCACCGCGCGAGCTGCAAACCGTATTCATGGTCGGCGTCTTCGGGCGCGGCGATCGGGTCGTGCACCGTCACCGCGACTCCGTAACTGCGCAACTCGGCGATCAAATCGATCACCCGCGAATTACGAATGTCCGGCACGTCTTCTTTGAATGTCAGCCCGAGTACGCCAACGCGTGCGCCTTTCAACTGAGTGCCCGCCGCAATCATCTGCTTGATCGTCTGCTCGGCGACGAATCTACCCATGCCGTCGTTGATGCGGCGTCCCGCCAAAATCATCTGCGGCTGATAGCCGATCATCTCCGCCTTGTGCGTGA
>JBDTMS010000909.1:0-2172 GCA_039934195.1 Betaproteobacteria bacterium | reverse complement strand
CGCCTCGGTGATGTGCTTCGGCATGGTGAGATTGAGATTGCTCATCATCTCTATGAAGCCGGCACGATCGCGCGTTTGCAGTCGCGCGTTAGTGGCGAGCTCCTGCGCAATCGTCGAGTGATCACGTCCCTTATATTCATGCGCCGAGCACACTTTCATTTCTGGCTCGAGCTTTAGGATACGTTCAAACAGACTGTCGTAGAGCGCTCCCGGATCGCCACTCGGCAGATCGGTGCGACCCGTAGCGCCGATCAGCAGCGTGTCGCCCGTGAACAAACGATCCTCGACCATGAGACACATCGAGTCGCCGGTGTGACCGGGTGTGTGAATCACTTGCAGCCGCAGCCGTCCGACCGCCACCATTTCGCCATCGCTCAAGCGCATATCCACGAACGGTGCGGGACTCGCGCGGTGCATGACCACCGGCACATCGAGTCGTCGTGCGAGTTGCCGTGTCGCAGAGAAGTGGTCGGCGTGCGTGTGAGTGTCGATCAAATACCGGATGCGTAAACCATCGCGAGCAGAGAGCGCGACGTAGTGGTCGATCTGGCTGAGCTCCGGATCGATCAGCGCTGCCGCGGACGTCTCATTGCAGCCCACGAGATAGGACTGACAGCCGCCAGTTACGACTTTCTCGAAGATCATAATGTCCTCCCCGGTTCAGCTCGGAGTGTACCGCGCTGTTCTACCGCAAACTAGAACAGCAACGATGATAAAGCGCCTGCTGCGTGTTCACTCCCGCGCTGCGGCTTAAAGTGCCCGCGGTGCGACTTAACGTGGTTGCGCGCGCGCAATTCAGCCGCGTGGCTTCGGTTATGGTTAACAAACCAGCTCACGGCGCAGATCCGCCCTGCGCGCTCCGGGAGACGAGTATTCCTTGCGGGCGAAAGACCATCACCCATCAGCATCAATCCGAATACCAACAGCCGATATGTACTTGTTTAGCGAATTCATTGCAGCGGCCCAGAAAACTGAAGACCCGCCCGCCCGCAAAGATGTAAGGGGGTCAGGGTTGAGATCTTGCAGCCGCTCTGAACCTGTATAACGCGCACACTCTAGAACGGAATCGTAGGTGACGCCGCCGCTGATAGGGCCGCGCCGACTACACCGCCGAGCAACAGTGGCATCGCAGCGATCAAGCGACGGGGAGCGCCGGTGTCAACAGCGCGTCGAGCCAACCGGACACGCGTGCCGCCCAGAGTCAAAGCAGCACGCTCAACGCCGGCCAATGGTTGCGCTGCTAAGCCCGGCGGGCTGGAGCGATACGAATCGACTCTGCGGTTCCGACAAGGGCATTAGCAAAGCCGGTAAGGCGTAGTGGGGGCAGGTCTTTCAACCAGTACAAAGTAGGTCGGTCTACGACGTAAGAGTACATGCGCCTGATGCAATGAATCCTCCGTGGAGACCTAAATGAGCTGCGTCTAGATCACATCCGCATTCGGCATCATTCTACGTCAGCAAACCGTGCAGGCTCTCGCGGATGTCCCCGAGTCCGACATGCAGCGTCTGCTGCAGCCGTTCGAGCGACTGGAGCGCTCGCGATCCGCGGTAAGTGGGTCCGGTCTCGGCCTTGCCATCGTCGATCGGATTGCGCGTATGCACGGTGGAGGTCTGCGTTTACTGACACGCGCAGGCGGCGGGCTCGAGGCTCGTGTGGAGTTGTCGAGCGCCGGCAATGCGGCAGTCTAGACGCTTGGCCGCCGCGCTTCGGATACGCTGCACTCGGCAGTGGTAGCCGTTGTGCGATCGACGCCCGAATCGAAGCAACAGGGTATCCTCTTACATTGGATAGAGCCGCACCTGGTCGATTAGAACTTAGTTGAGGAGGACCCAAAATGAAACTCACCGACGAACAATTAGCCCAGTTCGATCGCGACGGCTACGTCTTTTTTCCCAGTCTGTTTTCGCCGACGGAAATCAAAGCCCTGACTGACGAAGTGCCGGCGATCTACGCGCAGCAGCGGGTCGAAAATGTCCGCGAAAAAGGCAGCGACGCCGTTCGCACCAACTTCGCAGCACACTTATATAGCAAACCATTTGCACGCCTGGCCCGCCATCCGCGCATGGTAGTGCCGACGATGCAGCTGTTCGGCGACGCCGTATACATGCATCAGTTCAAGATCAACGGCAAGATGGCTTTCGATGGCGATGTCTGGCAGTGGCATCAGGATT
>JBDTMS010000908.1:0-2182 GCA_039934195.1 Betaproteobacteria bacterium | reverse complement strand
TCGACCCGATAGTGCAATGCACGAGCGGAGAGCGAGAACTGCTGCGCCTGCAAGGTGGACGTCTCCATTTCCCAGAACACCAACCCACCGACAGACACGATCGCAATCGCCGTGAACACGGTTCGCTTGCGAGGCGAGGTCACCGTGTGAACGAGGTTTTGTAGAAGGAGTCGACAGTAAATATGGATCCAGGACATTTGGGTGCACGCATGCAATACGAATAGACCGAAAGATTGGACCACACTTCCACGGCGGAATTACGGCAAACGCCCAAAAAATCTTTGTTCTGGTCGTGCCGGTTAGCCCCTGTACATTCGCTACACATTCAGTCGATCAGCGTCAGACGAAGTCTTACTCTCATGGGATAGAAGGGACACATTTTCGACCCCAACGCGTGCGTCGCATAGAAACACAAGCGCGTTCTCGAAATATATAGACCGATCGATATATAAATGCGGCGCCGGCTTGTAACGCAAAGTTAGCAAGCCAGAGTAAATCGTGCGCCGCGCGCCGGATGCATATTCGGGAGCGTCGAATCGATTATGCAACGGCTATGCTGTCGCGCCCGCTGGACTATGGCGATCACCCAGTCAAGCAAACCACCGGTCAAGCAGCCAACCAATCCCGTCAAGTAACACACGCGGTCGGCAAAATAAAAGGCCGGCGGTCAATGGCGACCTTTCAATGCACCGGCTCGGCGCCGGTGCAAGCATCAAGACAGATACGTCTGCTTCAGTACGTTCCCGACGGTTTGACGGCTGCACCACCGCCTTCGCGCATCTGCGCGACGGCATCTTTGGCAGCCGCAGCGAGAAACGCGTTGTCGGCAAGCAACGTTACGAACTGGAAGCCGAAGCCGATCATTTGCTTCGCCATCGCGGTCGAGCCGCAGTGGATACCGGCAGCGATCTTATGGCGCTTAGCACCAGCAGCGATGGTCTTGATCGCCTCGATTACTTCTGCGTCGGTCGGCACGCCCGAAGGTGCGTATCCCAGCGAGATGGCGAGATCGTTCGGGCCGACGTAGAGCGAGTCGAGTCCGGGGACGCTCAGGATATCGTCCAGGTTGTCCAGCGCCTGTCGCGTCTCGATCATGGCCATGCTGACCACAGTGTTGTTCGCGTTCTTGAAGTAGTCCGGGCCGCCGTACCACGTTGCGCGCACCGGACCGAAGCTGCGATACCCGGCGGGCGCATAGCGGCACGCGCCGACGAACGCCTCGCACTCCTTGCGCGAGTTGATCATCGGGCAGACGATGCCATAGGCGCCGGCATCAAGGAGTTTCTGGATGATGCCGGGTTCCAGCCAGGGAACGCGCGCAAACGGCGTCGTGCCGGTGGTGCTGATCGCCTGTAGCATGGTCACCGCGGTCTGGTAGTCGATGTGTCCGTGCTGCAGATCGACGGTCAGACAATCCCAGCCTGCCTGCGCCATGTTCTCCGCTGAGATCGAGCTGGGAATACCCAGCCATCCGTTGATGACCGCTCCGCCCTGCTTCCAGATCGACTTGACGTTATTCTCTCTCACGGTTTTCTGATCCTCGCTGCGCTGCTGCTGGTGAACTGTCGAAGAGCCGAGTCGTGTCGCGCCTGCACAGCACGCGAACGGATATTTACCTCGGCGGCGAACCGGTCTAGGATGCGCCCGCGGGATCCCAGTTCCGTCGCGCAATCATAAGATAAATACGCTGCTAGCGGCGGAACGGGACGGCAGCGGCGGAACGAGAGGGCGTCGCGTCGCCGAGCATTCTGAGCGACGGCGAGGGTCACTGAATCGAAGTCGAGAACGCTCGTCCAACGACGCATGCGCAAATCTAACTAACCACAGCTCAAGTACAAGGTACCTCAATGGGTATGGCAAAACACACGGTCGCCGCCGGCGATCTGGAACGACTCGTCGCTGACGTCTTCGACTCGGCCGGATGTTCGCGCGCGGAGGCCGATCGGATCGCGCATTACTTAGTGGCGGCGAATTTGACCGGCCACGACAGTCACGGCGTCGTGCGGGTGCCACGCTATATTCAAATGCAGCGCGAAGGTAACGTCGTCGCCGACCAACAGGTCGCCGTCCTAGTCGATACGCCGGTAATCGCAGTCCTCGACGGCAAGTTCGGCTTCGGCCAGACCTTGGCGCCGCAGGCGGTGGCGATCGGCATCGAAAAATGCAAGGCCAATGGATTGTC
>JBDTMS010000907.1:0-2183 GCA_039934195.1 Betaproteobacteria bacterium | reverse complement strand
TCTCTTGTACCGTAGAGAAGAAAGATACGTTGCGCAACGTCGAGCAGACTGGAGAGTTTGCTTTTAATCTGGTCACCCGCACGCTCGCGGAGAGCATGAATGCAACCTCTGCTTCCGTCGCGCCCGGCGTAAGCGAGTTCGAATTGGCCGGCGTCACCCCAGCGCCGTCACGCGTCATCTCGGTCCCACGCGTAGCGGAAAGCCCAGTCTCGTTCGAGTGCAAATGTACGGAGATGCTGCAACTGAAAGGCGCGGACGGCGTCAAAGCGCCGGCATGGCTGGTTCTAGGCGAAGTTGTCGCGATACATATCGACAAGTCGCTGCTGCTCGATGGAATCTATGACACGGCCGCTGCTCAGCATCTCGCGCGCGGCGGTGGCGTTTCGGACTACTTCTGGATCGGCCCGGAGACGTTGTTTCGCATGACGCGACCAGGCTGACCGCGCTCGTTTGGGGGTCAAGCCGAGAGAAAGACTGCAACCTCCTTTCAGTCCAGATATTCAGCTCCCATATAGTGTCGGGTCCGGCTGTGAGTTGCCGATGGCATCCGTCACGAGCGTCCGATGAACGCTTGAGGCGGGCGAAGCGATTTCGTCCAGTTCGACACGGCTATGCTTACGCGATTTTGATCAGCCGCTTGCCGAGATTCTCGCCGCGGTAGAGCCCCGCGATGGCGTCAGGTGCATGCTCGATGCCGTTCAAGATGTCCTCGCAATACGTGAGCTTGCCTTCTCGGATCCAGTTTGCGAGGTGGCTCAGTGCTTCCGTGTAGCGCGACGCATATTGGAATATGACAAAGCCTTGCATGCGTGCGCGCTTGACCAGCAGCGTGCGTTCGACACGCGGTCCTGACGGTGGCGGATTCCAGTTGCTTACCGATGCAGTCCCGCAGATCACCACGCGCGCTCCGACACTGAGTTGCTGGTAGACCGCATCGCTGATAGAACCGGCCGTGTTATCGAAGTACACGTCTACCCCTTTCGGGCACGCGGCCGCAAGTGCGCTGTCGAGCTGTGCGCTCTTGTAGTCGATCGCCGCGTCGTAACCGAAGAGATCTTTGCACTGCGCGACTTTCTGAGCGCCGCCCGCGATGCCGACGGTGCGGCAGCCTTTCAGTTTTGCCAGCTGACCTACGCATGACCCCACCGAGCCGGCGGCAGTCGAAACGACCACCGTGTCGCCGGCTCGCGGACTCCCGACTTCGTACAGGCCGAAATATGCCGTCAGGCCATTCAAGCCGAGCACGCCGAGTGAAGTGGAGAGCGGCAGATCGGTCTCAGTCACTTTGCGCTGAACCGCATCGACACTGACCGCGGCATAGTCCTGCCATCCGAACCAGCCCATTACGAAATCGCCCGCCTGATAGTCGGCATGATTCGAGCGCTCGACACGGCCCGCTGCGAGCGAGCGCATCACGCTACCGACCGCGACCGGATCCTCGTAATTGGCGACAAGGTTTACCCAACCGCGCATTGCCGGCTCGACTGACAGATAGCGATTGCGCACCAGAATCTGACCTTCGGCAAGCAGCGGCATCTCGCGCTCGATGATCTCGAAGTGTTCCGCCTGTGGAATGCCGACGGGTCGCGATTTCAATAGGACTTGGCGGTTTTTCATACTCATGTTTGCGCAGCCTCAGGAACAAATTGCTCGCACGGCAAAGCATGCGCGCCGAAGACAGCAAGACAACCTTACGCCGGTCGGAGACGGATCGACGATCAGCGGTCAATTTAGCATTAGCACGTTGCGCTCGCTTTCCTTTGCTTGAAATGCAGCATCGCGATCACGTTGCGCTCGTGAATCCAGTAGCGCCTTGCGTTCTGCATCGACGATGCCGGTTGCAGCCCTGCGGGCGTCGCGCGCGGACCTGTCCTCGTCAGAGCAGCTTATCTCCAAACTATGTCTTTCAGTAAATACGCTCCCGTCGTGTCTGTCCTTAAAGTTCCCATGCAACATTCACTTCATAGGAGAGCAAGATGGAACGTTCACTACCTTTCAAATCGAACGGCGACGTGCGACTGCATTCTTCCGTGGCAGGATATGAGCTAAGTGCAATAGAGGTGGACGCAGTTCATGGCGGGGCGTTGAATGTCGAGGTCCCGGCCTATATCCCCATGTCGACAAGTCATCCGAAGACCGAGACCACATTACCTCGAGTGCCTTACAAGTAATTCGTACGGTCG
>JBDTMS010000906.1:0-2189 GCA_039934195.1 Betaproteobacteria bacterium | reverse complement strand
GGGCCGGCGCTGATCGATCTGCTTGCCGGACAAGTGCAGGTTCATACCAACGACATCGGTTTAGTCCTTTCCGGTGTGCGTGCGGGCAAACTGCGGGCGATCGGCATGATGACCGAGAAACGACATCCACTGCAGCCAGATCTGCCAACGTTCATTGAGCAGGGTTACAAAGAGTTCGTCATGGGTAACTGGATCGGCGTGGTCGTGCCGACGGGCACGCCACGATCCACGGTACATAAGCTCGCTGCGGAACTTTCGCGGATCGCGCAATTGCCCGACGTCGTCAAGCGCTTCGCTGAACAGGGTTTCGACACCACCAGCGGAACTGCGGAAGCGGCGGCAGCCCTGGTGCAGAAGGAAACCCTACGCTTCGGTGCCGCGGTCAAAGCATCCGGGGCAAAAGTAGAATAATCAATCGATGGCCGGGGGAGATGGGAGGCGCAAACTGAAGGAGTCATGAACCTCACCTCGCTTAGTGATGAGTCACGCCTGGTCAAGGTTGAGCGTCGCCCAGCACAACTCTATATTCATCGTCAAATTCAAAGAAGGCCTGACAGAAATTCCAAGGAGCACTTATGACGAAACGAAATGTTCTAGCGATTTTCCTTCTCTCTATCGTTCCTGGAAGAACGAGTCGGTCATACTAGCAAAGCGCCACCACTTGCGCCCCGCGCCATGAAAGGCGAAGATGCTCGTCCTTACGAGCGGAGCGGAGATCCAGATGAGCGATACAACCAAGGCGCAGCATGGAAAACTCGTCGTGATCTGCACGATGTCGTGTAAAGAGGCACTGATCGAGCTCGTGCCGGTGTTTGAGCGGGAGAAGGGTTACGCGGTCGACATCACCTATGGGGCGGGACCGGAGCTCGCCAAAAAGATCAGTAGTGGCGTGCATGCGGACATTTTCGTCGGGCCGGAGGAATTCTCCGGTCCGCTCATCGAAGAAGGCCGTCTCATCGGAAACACTCGCACTGCGTTCGCCCACTCTGGCGCCGCACTCGCCGTAAAGGCAGGCACAATCAAGCCGGACATCAGCTCGGCGCAGAAGCTGAAGGAAGCGTTACTCGCTGCGAAGGCGGTCTGCTACAGCCGCGGTGCGAGCGGCATTCACTTCGTCCAGGCCTGCGAACGGCTCGGAATCGCAGACGTCGTCGCGGCGAAGCTCGTCAAGCCACGCCCTGGCGAGATGGTCGGCCCGGTGCTGGTGCGGGGCGAGGCCGATATCGGCGTGCAGCAGCCCGCCGAGCTCCTCCCGGTTGCGGGTATCGAGATCATCGGACCGCTGCCACCGGAACTTCGTCAGACGATCGTGTATGGTGCGACCGTGTTCACGGGCTCGACGCAGCGCGAAGGGAATCAGACGTTCGTCGAGTTCATGCGTTCGCATGCCGCTCGCGAAGTGTTGCACGAGACGGGCCTCGATCCCGTGTAGCGCTTAGCAAGCTTTTTTTGCCGTGAATCCGGGCATTCCGTTTCCGGTAGTTAGTATCCCCAGTCGGCGGACTGTGACGGCCTTTCACTTCGGTCTGCTGTACCCACTTGCTATCCACGCGTCTGCGCTGGCAGTGTTTAATTTGAAGTCCGGCCGGACCATTACCTGCGCCATTTGTGTGCCATCCTGGTCATGAGCGCTCAGCAGAGCATGCGGATCGTCTTCGTGAAGCACGATGTCCAGTGCAACACTGATAGGCTGATCTTTCACTATTACGGTGATTGTTTTGTGCAGTGAGGCCTGCAGTTGCTGCTCATGGCGGAGCACCACTTCAGAGGCTGTTTTGACCAACGTATTAAACGCGTTGCCATCGAGCGGTTTCGGATTCTTTTTATCGCGTCCCATGGTCCACGGACCAATCAAAGCGGGTTCGGCTTGACCATCCAGAATCATTTCCACTGCCCAGCCGTCGTCATCTTCGTTTTTAATGACTCGTGCAGTCCAGCCCCTTTGCACCCACAGGCGCGGTTCATTGATGATAAGGGCTTCGTCAGACTCAAGGTCTGGGTGGTCGAGGGATGTTGTCATTACAGTAGTGTAACTTCACTTGCCGCTGCGCGTCGCGCAGCGTCGGCACAACTTGGCTTGGGAGTTTGATGCACTTCCCCAAAGCAGATGTTCGTCAAGCGCTGCAATGTGGCGGGTATGGCTACAGCCTGAAGTAGCAAGAGGTTATTAGGGACGACTGTTGCCAATT
>JBDTMS010000905.1:0-2189 GCA_039934195.1 Betaproteobacteria bacterium | reverse complement strand
GAATCAGTTCTACTCGCTGGCCTTTTGATCTCGATCGGCATAGCGATTTCGCTCGACCTCATCGGCCTATCGCGACAGAAGCCTTTTCTGAAGCTGTGGCCGAATTAGCTTACTGGTTTGAAGTAAGGTTTCACGACGCCACAGCGCCACGGCAAAAGTAATTCGCATTTCTCTTCTAGAGAGTAACGCCGACATCCTCTAATTAGCTCATGCCCTCTGTGCTGTTTTTCTATGCGGGCGTCTGTTCGCCTTACACGATCGCGACGAGAGTCGCGATCGAATACATTATCGTGGGATATTGGCGAGCCACTCGAGCTCGGCCGGCACCTCGGCGAGCTTGCCGAACTGCGCGGCGCTCAGATTGCGCTTATTGACTTGAACCAATGCGAAAACGCGACGCGCGTATAAAAGCGATGTGTCGGAGTTTTCAGAATTTGTCGGCGTGCGATCGCCGGCCGAGCTCAGAACGATCACGGCGCGCGCATGTGATCGCTTGGCGTAAAGATTTGGAGACGGATCGCTAGTGGCCGCCAGTGTCCGGCGCAAGCTCTCCGCGTTGTCTTCACTGTTTGATTATCTTTGCGAGCGCAATGCCGTCGGCGGCAATCCCGTCGATGGCGTCAAGCGGCCGATGGCCAATGGCAACGAAGGCAGCACGCCGGCGCTTGGCGATGAACAGGCCCGCAAGCTACTCGATGCGCCGCCAGACGATACGTTGAAAGGTACCCGGGATCGCGCCGTCCTCTGCACCCTGCTCTACCACGGCATGCGCCGCGAAGAATTGTGTGGGCTGCGCGTGAAGGACATGCAGAGCCGCCAGGGCGTGATGCATTTTCGGATCAAAAGCAAGCGCGGCAAGATCCGCTTTGTGCCAATGCATCCGGCTGCGCAACGCCTGGTGCTGCAGTACCTGGCGATCGCCGGGCACGGCGAGGATGTCGGCGGGCCGATGTTCCGTCCGGTGCGCAACAACCGGACCAACGAAGGTCTGGAGCGGCCGCTGGACCCCGCCTCGGTTTATCGCAATATTGTGCGTCACTACGGACTGCTGACAGGGAGCAACGCAGAAGTGGTTGGGCTGTGCGCGCATTCGCTGCGCGCTACGGCTGCAACCAATGCGCTCTCGCATGATTCAGATATTGCCAAGGTGCAGGAATGGCTCGGACATGCCAACGTGTCGACAACGAGGCTTTATGATAGGCGCAAGTCTAGACCGGAAGATAGCCCAACGTTCCGAGTTAAATATTGACCATGCGTTATGCAATTTGTACGGCGTCTCGTACGCCGCACTCCGCTCCATCCTCAAGATCTAGTGGCGAGATCACAGAGGGGCGAGCGGTGGGCTCGCCCCATTTAAACCAATCACTTCATCGCAACGGGCACGGTGAGCTCGGGGTGCAATTGATTTAATGATGACAGTTATATGCCATGCAAATGGCGTTCGTTATCTTGCCTAGGCCAACCGGCGGCAGCGGCGTAAAGTTGCTCGCTCCTTCTGAGCGTCGCGGCCGTCCGGGGGCTTATGCTTTAGCCAAAGTCATTCATCGCAGAGCCCAAAAAAAGGCCCCGCGCGAATGGGGTGCGGGGCCTAAAAGTCCAGCCGAGGAATAGCCGGTCGAGGTAGAGACACGTGCGAAACGGAGTTAAACAGAAGTTGCCTCACCACCTAACCGGCGATAACACCTAATGCAAGCGATGTGCCACTGACATTCTGTACACAATCGCGTGTGATCGCTGATACCTCAGTGCTTGTATCCACCATCCTTATCCCAAATCACGCGCACCATTCCGGTCTTCGCCGGCGGGCTGTCGTTATTGCAGCGCTCGCACGGCACGCCAGCACCACCACAGTCGCACGCATCGGCGCGGGATGACGTCTCGGGCCACGGCCGGTCCGGATGGTCCTCGCAGACCCATCCACCACCGCCACACACATCGCATTTAGGGAGTGTGCTCACATCCGCCTTTACATTTACTTGAAGAGTTTCGCGTCACGCGGTGATCTCTGGTGTTATGAGCGTGCTCATCCTGGCCGCACAGGTTGAAACGGCGCGAACGGGGGTTGGTGGCAGTTAACTGTGCGGCCTTGATGAGCATGTTGTGCACGCGCGGGTTCTGTCGCAAAGTTTTCGCATGAACGGGCAGAAGCGGTTTCTCGCTTCCCGTTTATTCAGCCAGCGAGTAGAACT
>JBDTMS010000904.1:0-2191 GCA_039934195.1 Betaproteobacteria bacterium | reverse complement strand
CCCTCCCGGCCGCCAGCCTCAAGCGGCATGGAACATGCTGTCTAAAAGCACAGGCCCCAAGCGGAGCGTAGCCCCGCAAGGCCGAACAACAAGAGGGCCTATGCTCTACGCACTGCACGAGTTGCATAAGACGATGACGGCACCGCTGGTGGCTTTGGCAGACGCCAGCCAGAAGCTGTTCACCAATCCATATAGCCCGTTCGCCTATCACCCGCTGAGCCGTACGTTCGCCGCCAGTAATGAGCTGCTCGGCCGGTTAATGCAGTCCTACGAGAAGCCCGCCTGGGGCATCGAGCGGGTGATCTGCAATGGCGTCGAAGTCGACGTCACGATCGAGCCGGTGCTCACCAAGCCGTTCTGTACGCTGCTCCATTTCAGCAAAGACACCGCAGACCGAGGTCCGAAGCTGCTCATGTTCGCGCCGCTGTCCGGGCACCACGCAACGCTGTTGCGCGACACGGTGCGCACGGCGCTGCAGGATTTCGACGTCTATATCACCGACTGGACCGATGCGCGGCTGGTGCCGGCGTCCGCAGGTCCGTTCCATTTCGACGACTACGTCGCCTACGCGATGGAGTTCATTCGCGGCCTCAGCCCCGACGTACACGTCATGTCGGTGTGCCAGCCTACCGTGCCGGTGCTCGCGGCGGTATCGTTGCTGGCGCAAAGCGGCGACGGCAAGACGCCGAACGAAGCACTGCCGAAGACAATGATCATGATGGGCGGACCGATCGATCCGCGCCGCAATCCCACGGTCGTGAATGAATTCGCGATGGGGCGTCCGTACGAATGGTTCGAAGAAAAAGTCATTCACAGCGTGCCGTTCAATTACCCGGGGTTCATGCGCCGAGTCTACCCTGGCTTTTTACAGCACTTCGGTTTCATTGCGATGAATCCCGAGCGTCACATCGATGCGCATCGCCAGTTCTTCAATCACCTAGTGCAAGGCGACGGCGACAGTGCGGCGGGCCATCGCCGCTTCTACGACGAGTACAACGCGGTGCTCGACATGCCTGCCGAGTACTATCTGGACACCATCAGGATCGTATTTCAGGAATTCGCGCTGCCGAAAGGCAAGATGGTTATCGCCGGCGAGCTGGTTCGTCCGGAAGCGATCAAGGGACCGGCATTATTTACGATCGAAGGCGAGCTCGATGACATCTCGGGCAACGGCCAGACCGAGGCGGCACACGCGCTTTGTCGCAACATCGCCGCAGAGAAGCGCAAACATCTGATGGCGCCCGGGTTGGGGCATTACGGCATTTTCAGCGGGCGCAAATTCCGCGAGCAGGTCTATCCGCAGATTCGCAATTTCATCCGGCGCTGGAAGTAAGCGCTGCTTCATCTCGGTAAGGTTCGCGCCTGCGCGAACCGCGCTGCTGGTCCAGCTACCGCGCAGTCCTCTAGTTTCCTTATCTCGCGTTCGCCCGTACGCTGTCTCGATGCAGACCGGCGCGTGTCAGCGCGCGGTATCCGCAATTAATATCCAATATCGCTCGTTCGCCCGGGCCTGAAATCCCACGCGTCTGCCACGCAGCTGAACCTCGCAGCACCGGTTTACGTCGCTTGAATTTTCTTCGTCGTTTCCAGTTGAGTCGTTTCACGCAAAAACATGACTGCTTCGATAGAAACATTCGCTGCGCCGCTCAGTGGCGTTGTGGCTTTGGTAACCGGCGGTAGCAGCGGTATCGGCGCCGCAATCGGTAATGCGCTCGCTGCGGCTGGCGCGCAAGTTAGCGTCACCGGCGCCACCGACCATGAAGTGCAGGCGGCTCGTAGCGCACCCGACTTCGCCGCGCACGAAGCTGTGCGCCTCGACGTGACCGATGCGAGGGCAGTGGCAGATCGCATCGGCTCATACGAGCGTCTCGATATCCTGATCAATTGCGCGGCCATTATTGGTCGCGCGGACGAGCACGATCCGGAGGTGTTTGCGCAGGTACTCGACGTCAACCTCACCGGTTGCATGCGCTGCTGCACGGCTGCGCGTCCGCTACTCGCGCGCGGGCGGCAGCATCGTCAACATCGCATCGATGCTGAGTTTCTTCGGCGGCGGACCGGTGCCCGGCTACAGCGCGAGCAAGGGCGGCGTCGCGCAACTGACCAAGTCGTTAGCCATCGCCTACGCCGCTGATAGAATACGGGTCAACGCCGTTGCGCCGGGCTGGATCGCCACGCCGCTGACGCAGGC
>JBDTMS010000903.1:0-2195 GCA_039934195.1 Betaproteobacteria bacterium | reverse complement strand
TTGGGCTCGAGGCGCAGCCGATTTAAACGAACGACAGTGCATCGGTCGCCGGTTGGACCGTCCGAGCCGGACCATATGGTCACAAGCACCAGGCCGAATAGACGCAATGCCGCAAATGCTTCGCAATTGACTATCGGGATATCGCGGGGGAGGCGCAAGCAGAGTGCTGGGGGTCGCGGTCTAAAGAATGAGGCACCGACCCGGGGAGGAGTTAGTGCTCGTCACCTCTTCTGTCAAGACCGCGACCCACACAGCGATTACAAGTGTAAAGACTCCCTCCCCCGCGGGCTATAAGACGTCGACTTAATAACGTGTAGGACTTTTGCACCCGTCACGTGCGGGAGACGAACCCGCTCCGCGCAATCCTACATTTCGGCAGGCTTAAGCGCTAAGTCGCCGCGCCGAAGTTATGGCGCCCGCTGGTACGCAAAATGCGATGTGCCTCGGACATCTCTTACCTGGCGTGCAGTGCAGATTCAATGACGGCTCAATTCATCACGAAGCTCTACACCATCCTTGGGATCGTTTTGGTGCTGTCGTACCTACCGCAACTCCTCAGCGTGTGGCGCATGCCTGGCCGAGGCGAAGCGATTTCCCTCATGGCCTGGGGCTTTTGGAGCCTCTATAGCGTAATAAGCTTGCTCTATGCGGGCCTGGTCATGCAGGATCCGACCCTTACATTGATCTCGTTTGGATCCCTGCTTGGTTGTGGCTCGGTCACCGCGGTCGTGGCGGTCAAGCGGTTTCGAACCCCATCGCGCTCTTAGCGATTCGCAGTCCGCGCCGCGTGCCCAACCGCGGCCAGTAACCCGCCGCTTACGTGACCGGCCTCGGCACTTCCGATTCGAAGATCGCTAGCGAGCCAGGGTCGCGACCGCAGGCTCTTGATCGATGCTGTTAGGGGCCGATACTGTCAGCGGCATCGGCTGCCCCAGAGCCGGATTTTTTCTAGCCCACACGATCAACTCCATTGTGCCGTCGAAGTGCTCGACGATCGCCGTACAGCTATCCACCCAGTCGCCGCAGTTGATGTAAGTGATGCCGTCGATGTCGCGGATCGCTGCGGCATGGATATGACCGCAGATGACCCCAGCCATACCGCGTTCGTGCGCGTGCCGCGCAACGGCGGCTTCGAAATCGAACATGAAGCTCACTGCGCCTTTGATCTTGCGCTTGGCGAAGCCTGCAAGCGACCAGTAGCCCGCGACGCCGAGTGTCCGGCGCGCGCGTGATAAAACGACATTTAGCCGAACCAGCATCGCGTAAGAGTGATCGCCGAGCACCGCGATCCAGCGGTGATATCGGGTGACGTGATCGAACTCATCGCCATGCAGCAGGATAGCGCTTGCCGTCCGCAGCGACGTGCTCATAGTCCATCAACACATGAATGTTGCCGAAGCTGGTGCCAACATGCTGGCGCAAAGCTTCGTCGTGATTGCCGGGAATGAGAAACACGCGGGCTTCGTTACGGGCGCGTTTGAGCATTTTCTGCACGACCGTGTTCTGTGCAGTCGACCAGTAGACGCCGCGCCGTTTCATCGCCCACAAGTCGATGATGTCGCCCAGTAAAAAGATTTGCTGCGCGTCGTACGCCTTCAGAAAGTCCAGCAGCGGTCCGGCCTGGCAGGCACGCGTGCCGAGGTGAATGTCGGATATAAATATCGAGCGAACTTGTCGGTTCATTGCTTATACGCCAGTGCGGACGATGGTCGGTTTCTCGCGGGCTGAGCCCGGAATGCGGGAGACGAGTTCTTGGTAAGCAGCGTCCAGTCGCACTGCAGTGGCCGGCGCGCTCCAGGTCTTCGCGAATTGCAATGCCTGTGCGGACAGGCGCGCATGCAACGCATCGTCGCTCAGAACTCTGACGACGGCCGCCGCAAAGTCCTGCTCGTTCTCAGCGGACACGACCGCACCCTTGCCGGGACCAACGATCTCGCGCGTACCCATCACTGCAGTCGACACGACCCGCACGCCCACCGCCATCGCTTCGAGCAAAACCAATCCTTGCGTTTCTGTGCGTGAGGCAAACACGAATACGTCGGCCGCGCGATAACAATCCAGTAGCGCCGTGGCGCGATCCAGGTAGCCGACGAAGCGCACGTGATGTTGCAGTCCGAGGGCATGGACTAGATTCGCGAGGGCACGCTGTGCGGGACCTTCTCCGCAGATCAACAGCAGAATTTGCGGGATCTGAT
>JBDTMS010000902.1:0-2197 GCA_039934195.1 Betaproteobacteria bacterium | reverse complement strand
ATGATCGACGTGTCGAATCTGGACCAGAACGGACAACCGTTCGATCGCAACGATCGCCGTCGCATGTTCAATCTCGGCAACCGGCTTTGGCACTCGGATAGCTCGTATCGGGCAATCCCGGCGAAGTATTCGATTCTTGCAGCGCACGTCGTGGCGGATCGCGGCGGGAATACCGAGTTCGCAGACATGCGGGCGGCGTACGACGCGCTCGACCCTGAAATGCAAGCGACAATCGCCGATTTGATATGCGAACATTCGTTGCTGTATTCACGCGGCTCGATGGGCTTCACCGAGCTTAGCGAGGCCGAGCGCGCAACGTTCGAGCCGGTCCGGCAACGCCTGGTGCGCATTCATCCTGTCACCGGGCGCAAGTCGCTGTATCTATCGGCGCATATCGGGTCCATCGTCGGCTGGCCGGTACCGGAGGCGCGCGATCTCATCCGCGATCTAACCGAGCACGCGACGCAGCGAGACTTTGTCTACGCGCATGCATGGCGTCAATTCGATCTCGTAATTTGGGACAATCGACAGACCATGCATCGCGTGCGGCGCTTCGATGAAAGCCAGCCGCGCGACATGCGCCGCACGACGGTGGCGGGCGATCGTCCAACCGTAGAGCAGACCACATCGCCTTAGCAGCGCAAGTCCTGCGGGCGCAAGCGATACCTTCGACAAAGCGGTACACCGCGTGCGCTATAGCGTTGCGTATGGATGCATCGGCGTCTGCGATGCAGGGTAGGCTTCGCACCTTGTTTGTATTCCAGGCGACTAGCCGGTAGTTCGGCGACTCAGTTTTCCAATGAAGGAGCGAATGTGGAGCGCCTCAAGCGGTGGTTAACGAGATGGCTACTGCGTCGCGCACGTAGCGTCGGCGATCGACCGCAAGGGAGCAGCGTCGGAACATTCAAACAGGAAAGCGCTCAGGTGCTCGAAGGCGATGCGCGCTTGATATTGGAAAGCATCACGGACGGGTTCTGCGCGATCAGCACGGAATGGCGCTTCATCTACGTCAATCGCAAGGCGGAAGCTCTGCTTCGGCGTAAGCCGGACGATCTGCTCGGCAAGATCATCTGGGATCAGTATCCGGGCCTTGTCGGCACCGAATTCGAAGCCGTCTGTCGCCGCGTGGCAAATACCCGAGCGGTTGAGTCTCACACCGCGTTCTATCCCGAGCATGATCGCTGGTACGAAACCCGTGTGTATCCTGCGGAATACGGCATCTCGATTTATTTTCGCGATGTAAGCGAGGAGAAACGAGCGGACCAGCAGCTTATTGGCGTTATCGCTGAATCGGAACGGCAGCGGCTCGTATATGAAACGGCACTGTCTAATTCGGCGGACTTCAATTATGTATTCGATCTCGAGGGCCGGTTTACCTACGTCAACAAAGCGCTGCTTGCGTTGTGGGAAAAAGACCTCAGCGACGCACTCGGAAAAAACTTTTTCGAGCTGGATTACCCCGCGGAGCTCGCCGCACGACTGCAACAACAAATTACTCAGGTGATCGATACCGGCCAGAGCCTGCGCGACGAGACCCCCTACACCAGCGCTATCGGTACCCGGGCGTACGAATATATCTTCGTGCCGGTGACCGATACCGCGGGACGCGTGGTGGCCGTTACCGGTTCCACCCGGGACATCACCGAACGTAAGCAAGCCGAGGAAACGCTGCGCGAGAACGATCGACGCAAAGACGAGTTCCTGGCGACGCTGGCCCATGAGCTGCGCAATCCACTCGCGCCGTTGCGAAACGGGCTGGAGATCGTGCGCCTGGCGGCCGGAAACCCGAAAGCGCTGGAGCAAGCGCGAAGCATGATGGAGCGGCAGCTATCGCACCTCGTGCGGTTGGTCGATGACCTGCTCGATCTCAGTCGAATCAGTCGCGGCAAGGTCGAGCTGCGCAAAGAGCGGCTGCCGATTGCATCGGTCGTGCAACAGGCGGTGGAGCTAAGCCGGCCTAGTATCGATCAAGCCTCGCAGCAGCTTAACGTGCACGTACCGGCCAGCGCCATGTGGATCGATGCGGACCCGACTCGTCTTACGCAGGTGCTGGCGAATTTGCTGGACAACGCAAGCAAGTTCACTCGGCCAGGTGGCCAGATTGCGTTGAGCGTGGCGCAAGAAGGCACCCATGTCGCGATCCGCGTCAGCGACAACGGCATCGGCATCGCCACGGATATGCTGCCGCGTGTATTCG
>JBDTMS010000901.1:0-2198 GCA_039934195.1 Betaproteobacteria bacterium | reverse complement strand
ACGCACTGCGAGATCACCGATGATTTGCAACCGCAGGAGCATCACTTAAGAACTGGGAAAAACCGTCTTAACAGATGGCACCTCTCATCTGCCCGCCCTACAGCGTCCATCGCCGCATAAGCGCGACTTCAAACGCAGACCTCAAAAGCGGTGCCACCTTCGATGGGCACGCTGCCGACCAGATGCTGGTCTTCCTTCACGGCCCCGGCGGTATCTCTGCATGCCGAGACCACCATGTGGCTGATGGACTAATTCCTTCCGGTTTTGCTCCGCATCACCGATTCAGATCGCCTAAAGCGGATAGAAGTCTTTTCCGACGGATGAGGTCTGATGTCATTCAAGTCGAGCATAAACACCAGACCATCGAAGGAGCAACACAAGCGCGATATTTGATCTTGCGCAAAGGTCCCCGGCGCAAAGAGCGCAACATATTAGTAGTCCCACGCTCATGAGGAGGACGACGTGTTTAATTCACCCCTGCACTATTGCACTCTATGTAAGCAGTACGTGGCCCTGGATCAGTCGGTTGAGGAATGCGCGCGCGAGCACGGCTGCAAGATCGAATCCTGCTCGTACCCCGATCTTTTCAGCCCGCCCGCGTCAACTCAGGATGCAAAGCCCGCGGAACAGCTCGATAGACCCGCCAACCGTAACTCCGCCGCTACTGGGACGGTTGCAGCGCCCGCTAAGCCCCTGGCCCTTGCGACCGGTTTTGTTCCATCGCTTTGTGGCGGTGATTGAAGAACAATCGATGCTTGACGAGTTTCTACACGAGCCGCAGATCGCGTATTTCTCGATGGAAATCGCGCTGCGCGATGACATCCCGACCTACGCCGGAGGGTTGGGCGTGCTGTGATAAAAGGTGCGATCGGGAAGAACGCCTCCTATTTCAACAGACATCGCATGATGCGGCGCTACGCTACAGAAGCCTACATCTGGTGATAGAAAATGCCATTCAATCGGGCTGGGCGTGACATCAATCTTGATCGGGAGGAAGGACAAGACCATTATGAATCGTCTCAACGGAAAAGTTGTCATTGTGACCGGCGGTGCGCTCGGTATCGGGCGTGCATGCGTACAGCGCATGGCGGAGGAAGCTGCAGCCGTTGCCATCTTCGATGTGCTAGACAACGAGGGCACCGCGCTTGCGAATGCGCTAAATGCGCGCAATTTCAAAGCCCGTTATTGGCACGTCGATGTAAGCAGCGAAAACGAAGTGAAGCGGGCGATCGGTGAGGTTTCTTCCCACTTCGGCCGGCTCGACGTGCTCGTCAACAACGCTGGCATAGCGGGTGCGAACAAGCCCACTCACGAATTGACGGAATCAGAGTGGGATCGCGTTCAAGCGATCAACGTGAAGGGCGTGTTCTTGTCCACCAAGCATGCCATCCCGCATCTCAAGCGCGCCGACGGAGGTAGCATCGTGAATCTATCGTCCATTTATGGAATCGTCGGGGCTGCCGACGTTCCGCCCTACCACGCGTCCAAAGGTGCAGTGCGGATCATGAGCAAAACCGATGCGCTGTTGTACGCATCGGACCGCATCCGCGTGAACTCCGTACATCCGGGATTCATCTGGACCCCGATGGTCGAGGGGCACTTGAAATCACTCGGCGATGTGGACACCGGACGCGCAGCCGTAGCGGCGCTGCATCCGCTGGGCCACATGGGCGAACCAGACGATATCGCCTGGGGAGTCATCTATCTGGCGAGCGACGAATCGAAGTTTATGACGGGATCAGAGCTCGTCATCGATGGCGGGTATACCGCACACTAACTGTGGATCGATGACGTGCACAAATACTTCGAGACATCGCTGACAGCCGGGCACGCGGTATCGTCATCGCCGGACCCTGGTGCACTCTATGATGAATAAATCCACGGTCCCTGACTGCAAGATGAATTGGCCGGCTTTCGAGCGGAAGAAGCCGGGACAGGTTCGATCTACGACATTCCAAGAGTCAGGGAGCTGTGCAACTTCACCACGCACACGCCGGTGGAAACGGCACACGATCAGTTTCCCTACGATCTGGTGCGGCGGATCATGGGCGACGGTTCTGTCGCAAACTTTGCTGCCTGCCGAGAGCGAGTAAGCTGCCCGGAAACAATCCACCGGTCAGCGACCATGATCGATTTCAAAGGCCGCCAATTCGAACGCGAGATCATTCTCTGGGGCGTCCGATGGTATGTGGCCTATT
>JBDTMS010000900.1:0-2199 GCA_039934195.1 Betaproteobacteria bacterium | reverse complement strand
TGGCGGAGGGGGTGGGATTCGAACCCACGGTCCCCGTAAAGAAACAACAGATTTCGAGTCTGTCCCGATCGACCACTCTGGCACCCCTCCGTGCGCGCATTTTACATGGAAGTGAACCTCTCACCCCAAACTGCCCTCCAAGCTGGACCGTTGCGAATACAACCTCATAATCAATGCAACGGTCTCGTTTGTACGGTAACGCTTGCCTTCGTGAATTAGCTGCTGGGTCTTTCGCGTCGCTGTGCAGTCTCGCGTGTCTTGCTATTGTGTAGACAATCGCGCGATACGAAGCGGTCTTCTAATTGCTTCGTAACCAATCTCGGCATGTTTTCACTTATCCACCCATGCGCATCGCCTATTCTCTACTGCTAATGCTGCCGGTCGTTTGCGACCCCGGCGTCGTTGCGCACCGTGCGGTGCCACCGATGGCGACGGCGAGCGAGTTGGTGGTGCTCACGAATAATTCTCCGACTACGCGCTATCTCGATCCCCAGGGCCGCTACGCCGGACTGGAATACGATCTCGTCGAAATGTTCGCGCGCGAGATCGGCATGAAAGTGCGCTATCTCGATCGTCAACCGCTCTATCAAATTCTGCCGGCACTTAGAGATCACCGCGCGCATTTTGCTGCGGCAGGCGTCGCGATGACCTCGTCGCGGCTCGACCAGTTTCGCTTCGGACCTGCATATCAATATGTGCAAACGGTTGTCGCGTACAACAGCGAAAGCCGAGTGCCCCGCGACATGGGCGATCTGGTGGGCAAGCACGTGGAAGTCGTCAAAGGATCGAGCGCGATCGAGTTGCTGAACGAATCCCGGCTGCGCTATCCCGGCTTGTCGTGGAGCGAAATGCCGGAGAGCGACAGCGAAGGATTGTTGAGTCGTTTGGCTGAGCGAAAAGTCGACTACGTCTTGACCAACGAGCGCTCGCTTTCGGTGGCGCAAAACTTTCATCCCAACCTCGCTCGCGGTTTCGTCATCGGACCGAAGGTGCCGCTTGGCTGGGCGTTTCCGAAGAACGGCGATCCCGAGCTGTATCGGTTGGCACAAACGTTCTTCGCGCGCGTAGCTGCGGACGGCACGCTAAAACAACTCATCGATCGCTATTACGGCCACATCAATCGTCTCGATTCGATGGACGTAGCCAATTTTCTCGAACGCCGCGAGGATGTATTGCCGCACTATCGCGCGATGTTCAAAGAGGCGCAGGAAATCACCGATATCGACTGGCGCTTGCTCGCGGCATTGGGATTTCAGGAATCGCACTGGGAGCCGCTCGCCGTATCGCCGACCGGCGTGCGCGGACTGATGATGCTCACATCGGAGACGGCCGATCGCATGCAGCTCAGCGATCGCTTGAATCCGCACCAGAGCGTCGTCGGCGGTGCGAAGTATTTGTTGGATATCAAAGAAGGATTGTCGCCGCGTATTCTCGAGCCCGATCGCACCTGGATGGCGCTGGCAGCATATAACGTCGGCATAGGTCATCTCGAGGATGCGCGCATTCTCACGCAGCGCCGCGGCGGTAATCCCAACGTGTGGGTCGACGTGAAAAAGTCGCTCCCGCTGCTAGCACGCTACGATTACTACAGCACCGTGAAGCATGGTTACTGTCGCGGCGGCGAAGCCCTCGAGCTCACCGAGAACATTCGCAATTACTTCGATATTCTCGTGCGCTTCGAGCCGCCGCATACCGAAGGGATGTCGACCCTGGTCGCGCAAAAGGACGAGTTCTCGAAGGAAGAGCCACCGCCCGTTGTCCCCGGCCCGTCGGCTGTTCAGCGCAAACCTACCGTTGCTGAACGGCGCGTGGCGAAGTAGATCTTTCGCCGCGCTCGCGCGCTTACCGCGCGATCGAAGTCATGCCACCCATGTACGGTTTGAGCGCCTCGGGTATTCCGACCGACCCGTCCACGCGCTGGTAATTCTCCATCACGGCGATCAACGTTCGGCCGACTGCCAAGCCGGATCCATTCAACGTATGCGCAAGCTCGGGCTTGTTCTTGTCATTGCGAAACCGCGCCTGCATGCGGCGCGCCTGGAATGCTTCGAAGTTGCTGCACGATGAAATCTCACGGTATGCATCTTGTCCCGGGAGCCAGACCTCGATGTCATAAGTTTTCGCCGCGCCGAAGCCCATATCGCCTGCGCAGAGCGCCATTACGCGAGAGGGTAATTCGAGGCGCTGCAAAATCTCTTC
>JBDTMS010000899.1:0-2202 GCA_039934195.1 Betaproteobacteria bacterium | reverse complement strand
GAACTCGGCAACGCCGCCGGCGCCGGCTCCGTTTGCACCCGACGCCATGCTGACGAGAATGCGGCCAGGTATCGCATACGGGGTATGCGGGCCGGTGAGGCCGGTCGTTTTCTCCACGTCTTCGATTACGTGTATCAGCTTGGGATTGCCCGGATCGGTGCCGACATCGAAGATGAAAAAGCGATTCGAGTTGAGCGATGCCGCCCAGATCTTCGTGCGATCGTCGGTGAAGCCCATGTGATGCGCTTCGTTTCCGGTCGAGCCGACATTCACGCGCTTAAGAATTTTCCCGTAGGTCGCCGATGCGAGGTCGACATCGATCACGGCGAGAAAATCCTCCCCCTGCCCGGGCGTACCAGGCAGCGCCCATAGATACATGATCTTTTCCGGCGTCTGCAGCGATTTGATATACGGCGACAGACAGGTTTCAGCGGTCAACTGGGAGGCGGGGAAAGCGGCAATCAATGCTGCGGCAAGTGCGAGCTTGACGGATAATTTCAAGTGAATTCTCCTCATGGCGCGGTCTCCAGTGAAACGAACCTGCGAATGGTACGAAGCAGCGGCGCACGACGGAAGGAACTCGGCGTTCTAAGCTTATGTACGCCGCACGCGCTCGATCATCGATGGATAAGCGTGGATGACGTGAATGAGAACGGCCGTATCCCGGCGTGCTCGCCTTGCGCCCAATATACGCCTCGGGAGCATACGGATCACTTACGGCAAGTCGCGGCAGGGCTCGGCGATAAGCTAGCGGCTGGCGGCTGCGGAGCGTCGTTTGGCTAGCTTGCCGGGTGGACTGCAATAGCGGCTGATCTCACGGCGAGCCAACTACATTTTTTACCTGGGAATTGTGCGTCGACGCGCAATTACGATCCGCGTTCTGCGTCGAGCACGCGAGCTCGACGGCGTCGTCGATTCGAGTGTCGCGATCCCCAGTCAGGCGACACGACTGCGAAGGAAATTTTAATGCGGATCGCTTTGAGAATGCGGCAGGCTTTTGCTGATGCGCACTCGGCGCGCCGGTCAGCGATACAACAGCACCGCCTCGCTCTCCTCATACCACGCGGCTTCGTCGGGCTGCGCGATCGCATCCAAATCCGCCGGCTGCGCGTTTGAATCGTCGACCCATCGGCGTAGCAGCTCTCCGCCGTTGATCAAATCGATCGCAAGCCGGCCGCGCTCGTACTCATAGGGAAAGTCGCGCCACAAATCGTAGTCCGGCTGCAAAGCTTTAAGCGCTTTGAACGCAAGCGACTGAAGGCGCCATGGCATGAACGCGTCATGCTCGTATGCGCCGCCTTCGACGTGAATCTGCACGCCTTCGCACAACTTGCCGGCGTGCTTGTGGAACGTCGGTTCGAACCAGCACGGGCGCAGATGGCAGCCGCGAAGCCACTGCGGCGCGAGCAAATGCATTTGTGCAATGAGGTCGCGGGCTTCTAGATCCGGTGCGCCGAACAGCTCCAGCGGACGTGTCGTGCCGCGGCCCTCCGACAACGTCGTGCCCTCCAGCATCACAGTGCCGGCGTAGCAGCGCGCCATCGAAAGATTCGGCGCATTTGGGCTTGGATTGATCCATTCGCGCATCCCGAGCGGCCAACCGTAACCGGGCGCTTGCCCCGGCCGCCAACCGTCCATTTCGATTACCTGGTAGTCCACGTCCAAGCCGAGCGTCGTTATGAACCAGCGACCGAGCTCGCCCATCGTGAGTCCGTGCCGCATCGGCAGCGTGCCGGCGCCGACGAAACTTTCCCAAGCGGGACGCAGACGCAGTCCTTCGACAGGACGGCCCACCGGGTTGGGACGGTCGAGCACCCACACCGACTTGCCTGCCTTCGCCGCTTCTTCGACCACGTAACGCAGCGTGGTAATGAACGTATAGATCCGGCAGCCGAGATCCTGCAGATCGACCAGCAGCACGTCGAACGTGTCCATCATCGCCGCAGTGGGCCGGCGCACTTCGCCGTAAAGACTGAACACCGGAATACCGTGCACCGGATCGCTGAATTCGGGCGACTCAACCATGTTGTCCTGCTTGTCACCACGCAGGCCGTGCTGGGGGCCGAATGCCGCGACGAGATTCACGTCGGACAGCGCACTGAGCGCGTCGAGAGAATGGGTCAAGTCTTCTGTCACCGATGCGGGGTGCGCGAGCAACGCCACGCGACGTCCCGCAAGCGGCCTGCGCAGTGCGCGGTCTTG
>JBDTMS010000898.1:0-2202 GCA_039934195.1 Betaproteobacteria bacterium | reverse complement strand
TGTTCCCGGGCAGCTTACTCGCTCTCGGCAGGCATCAAAGTTTGCGACAGAACCAGATTATCTTGTCCTGGAGTTAGCATGAGCCAAACAACTGATTCGAAATCTCCCGACCTGGCCGCTCTTAGGCCCCTACGTCGCGTGCTCATTGTAGGTGGGGTAGCCGGCGGGGCTTCCTGCGCAGCCCGTCTGCGGCGACTCGACGAGTCCCTCGAAATCGTTGTGTTCGACCGTGGCCCCTATGTCTCATTTGCGAACTGTGGATTGCCTTACTTCGTTGGCAATGTGATCGCCGATGAGAGCAGTTTATTGGTTGCATCAAGCGACCTGTTTCACCAGCGGTTCAATATTGATGTCCATACCGAAACGGAAGTTCTAAGTATCGACCGTGCTTCACAAACCCTTTCGGTCCGTGATAGACGCACGGGTTTGCTCCGCACAGAACGTTACGACGCACTCGTCTTGTCGCCGGGCGCCGCCCCCATTCGTCCGTCCGTACCGGGGGTGGAATTACCCGGGATCTTCGCGGTCCGCACTATCCCGGATTCCCGCCGGATCCGAGCATGGATTGACCAGCACAGAGCGAAAACCGCAGTCGTTGTAGGAGGTGGATTCATCGGTCTGGAGATGGTGGAAAACTTGATCTACCGCAATGTCGCCGTGACCGTACTGGAAAAGCTGCCTCAGGTCATGCCACCTCTCGATCCTGAAATGGCTGCACCGTTGTTAGACCACCTGACGAGCAAAGGCGTGCAGCTTCACCTAGGTGACGGATTGGCAAGTATCGAGCGCGATGGCGGAAGCGGATTGGTTGTCGTAGCCGAGAGCGGTGTTCGTTTACGTGCAGATCTCGTCATCCTGGCTATTGGCGTGCGACCTGAAGCAACGCTAGCCAGAGATACAGCGCTTGAAATCGGTCCACGCGGCGGGATAGTTGTCGATGCCCAGATGCGGACAGCAGACCCGAAGATATGGGCAGTAGGCGACGTCGTTGAAGTACGGGACATGCTGACTGGGCAGGAAACGGTCCTGCCACTGGCAGGTCCCTCCAATCGCCAAGGACGAGTCGCCGCCGAATCGATTGCAGGGCGCACCACCCAGTTCCGCGGGGTGCAGGCAACCGCCGTCGTTGGTGTGCTCGGACTGACAGTCGCGTCGACGGGCGCCAGCGAGAAAGGGTTACAACGGGCTGGCATCACAGGCTTCGAAAAAGTCTATCTGCATGCCGGCCATCACGCAACCTACTATCCTGGCGCACATCCAATCCATCTGAAGCTTGTTTTTTCCGTGTCCGACGGCCGCATCCTTGGTGCCCAGGCCTTGGGTCTGGACGGTGTGGAGAAGCGAATCGATGTGATTGCCACCGCGATCCAGTTCAACGGGACGGTACACGATCTCGCCGAAGCGGAACTCTGCTACGCGCCGCAGTTCGGCGCCGCCAAGGACCCGGTCAATGTTGCGGGTATGTTGGCCGAGAACGCGCTCAATGGCGATATGCCGCTCGCAGACTGGACGCTCATCGACCGCACAGAGGCATTAATCGTTGATGTCCGGGAGGCCGACGAATTCAATCGCGGACACATACCGCGCGCCATCAATCTACCGCTCTCAGAGCTGCGTACGCGATATGCCGAGTTGCCACGCGATCGCGAGGGTTGGCTTTATTGTGGGGTCGGGCAGCGAGCGTACTTTGCCACTCGTTTTCTGCGCCAACATGGTTATGACGTTCGGAATCTGTCCGGCGGCTACATGACCTATTGCGCCCTGAGGAGAGCACATCTCACTGCGTAGGCGGTTGACACCATGAAACTAAGATTAAGTATTTCGAATTGCGTCGCTTACGTTCGCCGGCACTTCGCGACGAGCCAAACAAAGGTGGGCTTGGTAAGTTGGCTTACCATCCTAAGGTGTCGACAGTCATCGACACAGTCTAGGAAGGAGGCCTCAGATGCGATTGTATCCCCAGCAGCATAAGCACTATTGTGGGATCGATTTGCACGCACGACAGATGTGCCTATGCCTATTGGATCCGGCCGGGGCGGTGCTCATCTCTCGCAATATCACTTCCGCACAACCCCGCTTGCCTCTTAACACGACGGGGTCTCATAAGGGCCATCCCTTCCCAGACCGGCAAACCGCTCGGGCTTGCCCTAGTGTCCTGTCCCGCTGATACGTGAGCAAAGTCGATGAAGTTTTCCAAGATCG
>JBDTMS010000897.1:0-2208 GCA_039934195.1 Betaproteobacteria bacterium | reverse complement strand
CACGTGTCCGGAACACGCGATCGCGCTGACGCCGCGGCTCTATCTCGCTGCCGAGGCGAAGCAGCCGAGGGTGCTCAACGAGGCGGCGATTTTCAACTGCGTGTCGTGCGGCAAGGCGATGGGTACCGAGAAGATGATCGGGGCCATGCTCGCGCGGCTGGCCAATCACTCGATGTTCGCGGCGCCCGGGGCGCTCGAGCGCCTGCGCATGTGCGGCGACTGCCGCGTCATCGACATGATGAAAAAAGAACGCACGCTCGACGTCGGCGAACTCTGAGCGCGGCAGCATGACATCGGCGGCGATCAAACTGCATCACCGGCTGGAGGCCGAGGACCAGGCGCGCGCGGACTTCTACGCGCTGCTCTCGCGGCTGTTTGCCGACGCGCCCGATGCTGCGTTATTGCAAGCGATCGCTGCCGCGCCGGCACTCGGGGAAGAGGTCGCCATCGACGTCGATAATCCGGATGCCGCTACCGGCGACGAGGACGACACGCAATCCCTCACCGCTACATGGGACACGCTGCGCGCGGCGAGTGGGGCGATGGATGCCGAGGCCGCGAGCGAGGAATACAACACGCTGTTCGTCGGCGTCGGCAAGAGCGAGGTGAACCTGCACGCGTCGCACTGCCTGACCGGCTTCATGATGGAGAAGCCGCTCGTCGAACTCAGGGCCACGCTGACAACGCTCGGGCTGGGCCGGCGTGCTGGAGTTACCTTGCTCGAGGATCACCTCGCCGCCGTGTGCGAGACGATGCGCATCCTCATCGCCGGGCAAGAGGAGCGCAAACCGGCCTCGATAGAGCAGCAGCGGATGTTCTTCGAACGCCACCTGGAGCCCTGGGCATTTTCTTGCTGCAGTGCAATAGAAAAATGTGTTGTTGCCAACTACTACCGTCGGGTTGCACAATTCGCCCATTGCTACTTGGCGCTCGAACGTGACTCGCTCGCCATCGAATAAATTACTACGTCACGAGTTTCATTTAGCTCACTTGGAGGTTCGCATGCGCAATCGCACGCCTGACGACAGCCCGGCGCCCCCGGACATCGCGTCGCCGCCCCCCTCTGCCAATCTCAAACGCCGTCGATTTCTCCTTTCGTTGGGAGCAAGCGGCGCAAGTGCTGCCGCGGTTGCCGTGAGTGCCACGGTGACTGCATCAACCGGGTCCGCTGCCGTCGTCGATACCGCGGCGAGCGCGACCTCCGGGTATACCGAGACGGACCACGTCCGCGACTACTATCGCACTGCCAGGCTTTAGGAGGGGGAACGGATCATGCTGCTCACAAAGGTAAGCGACAGAGCTTCTGCAGCCGGTCCACGTCTTCGCCGTCTCGTCGGAGGAAAATTTCCGACCATGGATAGGCGAGCGTTTTTGAAGCGTTCGGGCCTTGCCGCAGGGGCCGGAGCGTTCGCCAGTCAGCTTCCGTTCGGTGCTATCGGCACGGCCGAAGCGCAGAAGGAATCCGCGGCAACCAACACCGAAGTAAAGCGCACGATCTGCACGCATTGTTCGGTCGGATGCGCGGTCGATGCCACGGTCGAGAACGGCGTGTGGACGCGGCAGAATCCGGTGTTCGATTCACCGCTCAATCTGGGCGCGCATTGCGCGAAGGGCGCGGCGCTGCGCGAGCACGGTCACGGCGAGTACCGCTTGAAGGCGCCGATGAAGCTGGTCAACGGCAAGTACCAGAAGATCAGCTGGGAACAGGCGATCAACGAAGTCGGCGACAAGCTGCTCGCGCTGCGCAAGGACGCAGGTCCCGATTCGGTGTTCTGGGTCGGCAGTTCGAAGCACAGCAACGAGCAGTCGTACATGATGCGCAAGTTCGTGTCGTTGTTCGGCACGAACAACATGGATCACCAGGCGCGGATCTGCCATTCGACGACGGTCGCCGGCGTAGCCAATACGTGGGGCTACGGCGCAATGACCAACTCGTACAACGACATGCAGAATACGCGCTGCGCGATGTACATCGGGTCGAACGCTGCCGAGGCGCATCCGGTGTCGATGCTGCACATGCTGCACGCCAAGGAAACCGGCGCGCGAATGATCGTCGTCGATCCGCGATTCACGCGCACCGCGGCCAAGGCCGACGAATTCGTCCGTATCCGCTCGGGCACGGACATCGCGTTCCTTTTCGGCATGCTGTATCACATCTTCAAGAACGGCTGGGAAGACCAGGCGTACCTGCAGGCGCGTGTCTACGGC
>JBDTMS010000896.1:0-2208 GCA_039934195.1 Betaproteobacteria bacterium | reverse complement strand
CCCCCGGGTCAGAATTCGCTCGGCACGGTGGGTCAAATTTGGATCGGCGCGGACAGAGATGACGGCCTGTTTCACCTGCACACGGGCGTGCTTCAGTGCCTCATCCAAATAGCGATCTGCATAGCGCTTGTAGCGAAACGGGCCGCTTGTAAGGCGCGGCATGCGACGCACGTGACCGGCGGCGAAGGGGATGCGAAATCCATCGGGCCCCGTGTTTGCGAGCCCTTCGACGCTGTAGGTCCAGAAGTTATGGTATTTCCTCTGCTCGCCATCGCTGATGACGGGAGAGCCGGTCGCCTCGAATCTGGAGATCGTATCTCGGATCGCTTCGCGGTAGAGCGGCTCGAGGCTCTCGTCCATGCCGTCGCCGCATTTGGCGATGGCATCGATCAGAGACTGCGGACGGGGAATGCTGCCGATGGGTTCCGTAGGGATGGTCATTTAGATGTCCCTAGAGACAACGTCCCCGAAACAGTTCCTGAATTGCGATATTGGCATTATAGCTTTTCAGCTGCTGCGGCTTGGCCTAGCTACTGAAGGTACTCCGTTTACCTCCCTCCTATCGGTGGAGGAACAGGCGCTAGGGCAGGGTGCTACGCCAAGCCCCACATTGCAAGAGTTGGAACAGCTCCGCCGCCCCATAGACAAAACCGCTTCGAAGTACTTGAACAATTTGATCGAGCAAGATCATCGGCGTGAAGTCTCGCATCGGCGCGATGCTGGGCTTCAAGATATTCAGCAACGCTGCGATCACCATTGCGGGCATCGAGCTGATACGACGCATTAGATGTCCTAACCAAGACTTGATCTGACGGACACGCCGACTATGCTGATGGGTTATCGACTTTTGTCGGCGAGATTCGATCCACTTGTAGGCGTCAATCACCGCGTTCTTCGATGCACACAGCGCGCACTTGATGCATTTCCGTGATGCCCTGCAAGACTTTGTCGATGCCGTCCTGTTTCAACGTGCGCATGTTCTCGTTCAACGCTACTGCAAGAACCTCTGCTACACGCGCTTTTTCCTGGATTAGCTGCTCTAGCCATACCGCTGGGTGTCGGGTTAACACGCAGCGGAAACCGTTGGCGTGCGAGAAATGTATTACGGCGGATCGTGGCGAGCGAATTTAGACAAGCATGGGTCTTTGCCCGCCTTCATGGCATATCCCGCGTTAGGTCGCGTTGCTTCGAGCACCGCCAATCGCCGATATCAGTAGTTCTCACGCAGAAAAATAAAACGGCTGTTGTAACTGCCGAAGCGAACGGTGGCGGAAGGATTAATGCCCGTGGGGTCGTTTGGCCCGAGTTTCAACCACGCAGGAGCCTCGATGGATAGCCCCAACGTTCCACTCGCCTTCGGCGGCGAGATCAGTAGACTCCGCTGACCGTAGCTGAACAACCCGGTGCTATACGAGGGCGCGGCAGCATTCGCACTTACGCCCTTCACACGTGCGGTATAGATGCTGCCAGCCGTTCCCACGGCGGTGCCACTACAAGTTGTTCCAAAGCACGCAGCGGCCGCTGTGTTGCCGCCGTAGGCGGTGGGCGGGCTGGCCAAACTGGTGCAGGAAACATCGAGACTGGTGGATGCCCAACCGCTGCCAGCCCAATACTCCAAGTACAACGGCATTAGCAGCGGAACTTGATCCGATCCGCTCGCGTTGGCGGCACGCATTCTGCCGTAGCGCTGTTTTGCTGCGGTCATACCATTGATTGCCTGATAGGTGTCACCATTTAGCACAAACGATTGGCCGGCTGGAATCGTTACAGTCGCGCCGTCGGGATCGAGCACAGTCACACCGACGTTAAGGCTGTCGTAGGGACCCCAGGTGGCGTCCGCGGCAATTGCCGTGTCTTTGGGTGGATCGAAGTAGAAATACGATGGGCTGCCACGTTACCGACCTGTTCTCCCCGCTCTGAAGCCCAGCTTGTCCATCGCGCCCTTGAGCGTCTGCTTAGTCTTCCAGTAATCAGCCCAGGGGTCGCTCGTCTGGAACGAGTGATGTTCGCGCGCGTTGGCAATGGTCCACTGAGCCTCGCTCTTGAGCTTAGGCAGGTCATCCCATGTCAGCGGCATCGAGACGCCGAGCCCAGGCCTTGCGCGAGCAGAAAAAGCCGCTGCAGTCGTGGTGTAGAGACCACGATTTGATCCAACGGTCAGCGTCAGATGGTCTTCCCAGCCTCGGCAGAGAACGGCCAACTGCTGAC
>JBDTMS010000895.1:0-2210 GCA_039934195.1 Betaproteobacteria bacterium | reverse complement strand
CCAGCTTCACCAGCTTCTCCCGCTGCGCGTCGTCCAGTTCAATGGCACTTGCCTTGCGCATCGCCGCCTCCAAAGTGCATCGTATACGCCTTGGAGTTGGCAGACAATAAATAGTTGCATTAATTACGAAGCACTACACGAGCTAGCCTCGTCAGCCGGGTTCATTCTCCCCGAAACTGCGGTGTCTCCCCTCGAAAGAAAGCGTCGATCGCGTGCTTGTGATCTGAGGTACCAGTGAGCGCAACAAAGTGGTCAAGCTCTCGGCTGTACGCGTCAGCAAAATTCAGCTCCATCGCCTCTCGCATGGAGACCTTGGCTCGCCGCACGGCGAGAGGTGCGCGCGAGGCGATCGTCGCTGCCAGCGCCTGGGCTGCCGGTAAAAGGTCGCCTGCCGGGGTAGTCCGCGTTACTACAGCGTATTCCCGCGCCTCAGTTCCCGTAAGCGTCCTTCCGGTGAGGATGATGTCCGCCGCCGTCCCCAGACCCACGAGCCGCACGAGTCTGGTGGTGCTAACAACCAGGCCGACTCGGACGCCGGCGGCGCGCAACTTTGCGTCCTCAGCGGCTATGCGCAGATCGCATGCGAGCGCGAGCTCGAAGCCACCGCCCATGCAATAGCCGTTGATGGCCGCGATTGAAGGAAACGGCATCGCCTCTATGCGATCGTATACGCCATTGTCCTCCTCTAAAAACTGCCGCGCTGTGTCTGGAGTTAGGTTCACCTCTTCAGCGAGATCCGCACCCACCGAGAAGGCACGGTCGCCCTGCCCGGTTACGACCAAAGCGCGGACGTCTGCCCCGCGGCTTTCGAGTTCGTCGAGCGCCCTGTGCAGGTCCTTGCGCACATCTGCCGTAATGATGTTCAGTGGAGGGTTGTCGATGATCAACGTAGCGATATGACCCCGCACCTTGAGTACGCCACAACCAGGACGTTCATGTTCCCTATCCAACGCAGACTCGGCTCTCTCTGTTGGCATCACACGATCTCCACTTCGATTGGGGTACGTTCGTGCTGGGCGAACGGACGCATGAGATCGGCTCACGGTTCATCAAGCAAAATGTACAACACCGCACGCGAGACGTGATTTTTCTCAACCGGCGAAACAAAAGTATCAATTTCGACAAGCTCTCCACGACTGACGTTGGCGATGTGCCATTTCTTGTCACCCGTCTTGAGCTGCCGCGTGGATTCAAGAAGCGCCGCGGATTGCGACGGCTGTGCATCCGGCGGATCTAGGACAACGACCAAAGTCGAGCAGTTCCCGGTTGCAGCACCGCCTGCAGCCATTTGTAAATCGTGGTGCGATTGAATCCGTAGGCTGCAATCACTTCTGCCGCAGGCTCGCCTTCACGCACCCGTTCCACCGCCATCAGCCGTATCGCTTCCAACGTTCGATGATCCGATGATCAACCGTCTCGCTTCATACAACGTGAGGTCATCATCGACGCACAAAGTTCCACATTTATCGACCTATTTACCGACTGCTGAGTAAGTGTGGAAACCCGAATCACAAGCGCTTTATTGCCCTAATCTATTGTCGCCTTTATCTTCGTCCGATACCTCTGCGCCAGAGGAATGAAAAACGACAAGACGGACAGTATCAATAAAATAGTGGACACCGGTGAAGAAACAAAAATTCCGAGTCCAGTATCCGAGAGCCGCATGGCCGTAACAAAACTCTTCTCCGCGATCGGGCCAAGGACAAGGGCCAACATTAAAGGTCCGATCGCTATATCCATCCGCCGCATCACATACCCAAGTACGCCGAAAAGGGTCATGATGATAACGTCGGCAAAGCTGTTTCTGATGGAAAATACTCCGAGGTAACTGAAAACGACGATCATCGGGTCCAGTATCCAGAGCGGCAGCGACATCGCCTTGACAAATAAACGGGTAAGAAGCATTCCCAGAACGAAAACCATGATGTTGCACAGGAGCATACTGCCGAAAGCGGCTTGGACGATTTCAGGATTATTCACGAATATCATCGGCCCCGGGTCGACGCCGGAGATCAGGAAAGCCCCCAGGATGATGGCTGTCGTCGCGCTCCCGGGAATGCCCAGCGTAAGCATGGTCATCACGGCGCCGGCCGCGCTGGCGTTGTTTGCAGCTTCCGGTGCAAAGACCCCCTCAATGATTCCCGTACCGAACTTGTTCGGGTGCTTGGAGAATTGCTTGGCAACCCCGTAGGACAAAACTGCCGCGATGG
>JBDTMS010000894.1:0-2212 GCA_039934195.1 Betaproteobacteria bacterium | reverse complement strand
TGGTGCCGTTGCCCGCGTCGACGAAATACTTACCGTCCTGGGGCGTGAGGCTGAACGCCGCTCGGCGCCCCATCCCGCCGTCGAAAATCGAACCCGTGATCTGGCCCTGGTCATTGATCGAAAAAGCCTCGGTGTACGCCTGCGGCAGTGTGCTGGCAACCCCCAGGTCCACCCATTCGCCAGGGTCCGCAATGCCGCTGCCATTGTCATTCCACAGGAACGCACGCTGCCCGCTCGGGCCGACGAATCGGCCGACGATCTGGTTATGATTGTTGATTGATTGCGCGAGACTCTGGCTGCCTAACGTGCTCGTCAGGACACTCGAGCCGCTCCAGACGGTCGCGTTACCGAACAATTCGCTGGTGCCCCCGACGATCGTCGAGCTGTTATTGATGTCGCAGGGACTGGGCTCTGCCCGGACGGCGGCAGCGCAAGCTCTTTAGTGGTCCACTGTTTGGTCACGCTGTCGAAGATCGAAAACGTCGCACGTCGCGTTCTGGAAGGCGCTTCCCAATAACCGGTGACGACGTCGTGGTCGTTTATCGAAGTGGCTTCGGCCATGAACCCGCCGCCGCCACCCAGATCGTAGATTCTCAGTTCCGGATCGAACACCACTTGGCGTCCAGTTGCGGAAGTGCTTCCCGATGAGCCACTGATCCATCCATGCTCGTTGATGCGCAGCGCCCACGTGTCGCCTCCCAGCGTAGGCAGTATGTGGAGCTCATAGGGCTTGACGGCCGGCGCCGGATCAAGCGGCACTGGCGGCAGGCATTGCGAGAAATAATTACTCCGGGTCTGGTTGAGCACATCGTTTTCATGATCCGCGAAGCCGACGTTGGGATAGTCGTACCAGCGTCCCATCAACATCCCGATGTCCGTTCCACCCCAAGCGTCGGGATGGGGCAAGCTGAAAGCGTGACCGAGCTCGTGCGCGACTGCACCGAGCTGTGGCGTACGTCCCGACCGCCAGGGATACTGGCCCTCGACCAGCTGACCCTGCAGGCTATCGATCGCCCAGTCGCCCAGAATCGCCCAACCGCCGTCGCCCCCCGGTGCGTAGGTGGTACCGCCGGCATAGCCGCCGGCTCCCTTCACGAAGATCACGACCGTATAACCGTTGATGTTCGCCTGCCCCGTGAACGGATAACCGCGGGGCTCCAGCTCGTCCATGAGATGGTTCACGAAATAATCGCTTATCGTAATGCCGTCCGCGTATATATCGCCGCCGGTCCAGTGAATGCCGTAGTCTTCCTTCTTGCCGTTGGCCTGGACCACACTCAGATCGTTCAGCACAAATGCATTTCCGCCCAACGCTCGTGCGTAAAACTGACGAACCTCAACCATCGCCGAACGTAACGCGGCAGCCTCAGCCTGCACCTCGGCGCTGTTCACGTCCCAGTCCCGCGGCACGAAGAATATCGGCACGACCGAATAGGTCGGCCACGGATAAGCAGACGCTGCCTGAGCGGCTCCGATGGTTGCAAACACAAATAGGCACAATGCCGCAACGCGACGCGTGAAGGGATACATTGAACAAGCTCCGTTGACTGTTATTTTCATTATTCGGGCGCATCGCGCCGCGAGCCGCGAAGGTCAGCATCAAGTACACCGATGCGTCGTGACAACGTAACGATGAACAGTGTCACTGCTTCGCGTCAGTGTTTGCTCGTTGCAACTGCCGCAGAACAGTCATCCAGAACCGTTCCGCGATTGCGGTATGCGATCGCTTATGCGCCTTTGTCGTACTGAAGGGCGCTGGCTGTCCAACTTTCTCACAGCAATACTTCATGAACGTGAGGACGATATTAAAGACCGGGCCTTTCAAGATCAGCTGACGTCGAGTCGTATCTGGGCGGTGTTCGTGGCCTATGCCGTTAAGCCACCTACCGGTTCGCACCGCAGCCGATCGCCGCCGCGCGGCCGATCGATACGCTCAGTTAGTGGCCTCAGTGCTAGATGCGAGCCAGTGGGACAGCGCGCTGCGCCAGCAGATTTATCTGGGAGACGCAGCTTTTGTGGAGCGCATGCAGGCGCTGACCGAACCGCGCAATAGCGCGGATATTGACATCCCAAAAATCTAACGTCGAAGGTCGCGTACTCTCGCGCAATGGCTGCAGAGTTGCGCGAACCGATAACAGGCCCTTTACAACGCCCACGCGCACGGCGCCATGACCATGAGTGCAATTGCCCGCGAGCTTGGGTTATCGACCTC
>JBDTMS010000893.1:0-2219 GCA_039934195.1 Betaproteobacteria bacterium | reverse complement strand
GAAGTGGTGATGCTCACCGGCGACAATGCCGGCACTGCCAAACGTATTGCTGCGGACATCGGTATCGAGAGCGTACTCGCCGATGTGTTGCCGCGCCAGAAGGCCGAGAAAGTGAAGGAGCTGCAAGCAACGGGTAAGCGCGTCGGGATGGTTGGCGATGGCATCAATGACGCGCCCGCCCTGACCCAGGCCAATGTCGGCTTTGCGATCGGCGCCGGTACTGACGTCGCGATGGAGAGCGCCGACGTCGTGCTCATGAAGAGTGACCCGTACGACATCGTCGGCGCGATCGAGCTGTCGCGCGCCACCTTGCGGAAGATGCACCAGAACTTGTGGTGGGCAGTGGGCTACAACGCGGTCGCGTTCCCGCTCGCCGCAGGCGTCCTCTACCCATTCGTACTGAGTCCGGAGGTCGCAGCGCTGTCGATGTCCGGCAGTACCCTGATCGTCGCGATCAACGCCCTGATGCTGAAACGGACCAAGCTGGCAGGCATCCACAAGCGTGTCAAAGGCGCGGCGCCCGCCGCACCCGCGGCGCCTGTGCAGCCTACGAATTCTGAACCAGGCAAGGTGCCGACAGTGGCAGGTTGAGAACTCATTCAGTGGAACAAGGGACAGCGTACCTGCTGGCGATGAACGTCGGCTCGTCAAGCATCAGGTTCGCGACCTATCAAACGGGACCCTCACTGCAGCGGCGGCTGCACGGCAAAATCGATCGCATCGGCTCGCACGGCACCACGCTGACGATTGCTGATCCCGTTCGTAAGGAGCGATTGCGGTTGCGCGCTGATCAGATTCCAAAACGCCACGAGCGCGTCCCAGGTCGCGTTATCGTCGGCGCTAAAGATCTGCGTAGCGGCCGCTGCGTTGCGCGGGCGTCGAAACGGTAGGCCTTGCAGTAGATAGATCGTTCCGCTGCCCGTGCTCGTAATATCTACCGCCGTGCCTGCGATCGCGAGCGTGCTGGAAGTTGCGAGCTTCAGATTATTGACGTCGACTTTGATCGCCCAATAGGTCGTTAGCTGCGCGAGACCAGTGGGGTACGCTCCGGGCGCGGGGACGAACACAGCTAGCGCCCCGTCACCGGTATTCAGACCATGCGCGGTGATCGTGAGCGTGTCGGTTGCCGCATTGACCGCGGTGATAGTCAGAGCCGGCATTTACATATCCCTCTGCAAGTTGTCCCAGACGCGCGCGAATCGAAACGTCACGGCATCGCGGCCCGGCCGCTTCGCAGCGACCGCGATCACGAGGCCGTTAGTCGACGCTGTAACCGTGACGTCGATGCTCTCGCAAACCTTGTCATCGATCGCCCATGCGAGCGATTCCGTCGCGTACTGCGTCGCGTGCAAGATGGTATCGTTCGTGCGCTTCGATCGATCGAGCAACCATAGCCGCGACCCAAACCGATCGCCGACGGTCGCCGCGAATTGATCCGCCCACCATCCTCGGCGATCGCGCGGATCTCCGCTCGGCGGCACGTCGTCATCGTTGGCGCGCGCGTCCGTGAAAAGAGAAAGCGCGAACGCGGTCATCAGTCCGCGATCCGATGCGATGTCGGAATCGATGAGCGATAGATCTGCGTTGCCCTTTACGTTTGACCAGGTCAACGCCACATCGGCGAGCTGAATAGCGCTTGAGCTAGCCATCATGCCCCCATGAGGTCGCGGTCATAGAGCGAGTGAGGGTCATCGTAAAGCGCGCTCACGCTTTCGATCACGAGCCCGATCGTGTGCGACGGCTTGATGCTATCGAGCAGTGCCTGCGCCGACGCGAGATAATAGGCTCCGGGCAGCGATGGATCACGGTAGATAAAGAATCGGAAGATTTCGCGATCGTCGCCGAGCGTCACCGCGAATGCGTGCGTGCGTTCGAGCAGCACGACCGCCGACGCATCAACGCCGAGGAGCAAAGCTAGCGCTGCGCGAATGTCGACCGGCCGATAACGTTGGCGCGCGATCAACCTCGAAACGATGCGCGCTGATCGCTCCGCATTCGTGCCCGTTGACGAGAGCCCGAGCGTGAGCTCGTACTCTGGTAACGTTTCGATCGCGGTGCGCGGATCCGCTTCGTTCAACAGATCGATCGTGCGCGCATCCAATCGACCGATCTCATCGGCGCATCCGGCGAAGAGCGTCGCGAGAACACTGCCGCCGATCAATCGCCACACTCGGCCGGGCGGCAGTAGCGCGATCATCATGCGCGCGTATTTGTTCGGC
>JBDTMS010000892.1:0-2219 GCA_039934195.1 Betaproteobacteria bacterium | reverse complement strand
CCAATGTCGACTCGTAATGGGGGTGCGTTCTTCTTGCGTACGATGCGACGCTGGAT
Source organism: Betaproteobacteria bacterium (assembly GCA_039934195.1). Taxonomy (GTDB): domain Bacteria; phylum Pseudomonadota; class Gammaproteobacteria; order Burkholderiales; family SHXO01; genus SHXO01. The sequence continues at coordinate 2,163 of JBDTMS010000892.1, read as the reverse complement.
GCAAAGGTCGGCGCTTAACGCAACTTCTTTAATTTGTCTGAATGATCACCGGTGGGCGTTGCGACACCGGCGTTAGCCTGTCGACCGAGTGGATGGCAAAGGCGCATTTGCCAAGGTGCTATGACTGAATGCCGATCTTCTAGATCTCGCCATCGCATTGCGAGTGCGGATGGTTTTGAAGGGCGACGCCCGTGCGGGTTTGCCGGGATTAGTTAACAAATCTGAAGAAGCGCGAGGTTGGCGTCGCCACTACAGATCACGACGCTGCTCTAGCGTGTTTGACGTCGGGATAATATTGCGGCGTCTCGCGCCGATCGAACATGCCGTAGTCGCGTATCCGAGCGCGGCAGAACGTGCGAGGCGCCGAAGCGCGACAAAGCGGCAAAGGTTCGACGCGGATGATCTGTCGTTTCATGGATAGTCCCCCTGTACGCGGTTATCGCGACGATACACCGGCTCGCGTCATCGCCCGTGCGCGTCGACGGATACTTCCGCGCCGCCTACCGCGATCCCGTGGCGCGGGTCAAGCTTGATATGTTGCAGCGATATGGGCTGCGATGCGGATCATTCATCACGATCTCTGCTCGCATTGCGCTCCCGCTGCGTGATTGGGCGGCGGACAGGCAGCGGCGTGGTAGTGTCTCACTCAGGCTCACCGCGCGGCAACGCACTGCCAGCCCCGATCGATGCGCGGGCGGCGATTGCGCGCCGGATTTCTGACTGGTGCCACTGCCATTCGACCCTGTCCTTGCCTGTCCGACCAAGCCGCTTGCCCGCGCGCTGCCTTGCCAGTCGACCTCGGTCGGATCGCTGCCCACCGGCAGGTCGACGTACCCGGACGACATTCAGTACCATGCGCAGATGTACTCACGCGCATCGGGCCGTGACAGCGGCGCGCAAGAACGATGTTGATCGCTTGCGCAAGCTGCACCTTCAACGCCGACTCGGATTTCGCGTTCTGCCCGAAGTGCGGTACGCGACTGCATGCGCCGGCGGATGCCGCGACGACGGCTTCGCCGTCTAACGACGCGGCCACGACGGTTGCAGTAGACGCCGAAGCGGACCGGCGTCCGGTCACGGTGCTGTTCGCGGATCTTTCCGGGTTTACCTCGCTGAGCGAACGGCTCGACCCGGAGGATGTGCGCGCACTGCAGACCGATCTCTTCAACGCGATGTCGTCGACCATTCGGCGCTTCGAGGGTTTCGTCGAGAAATACGTCGGCGACGCCGTGCTGGCGGTTTTCGGTGCGCCCGCGGCGCACGAGGACGATCCCGAGCGCGCTTTGCACGCGGCCTTGGCGATGCGCGCGCGCGTCACGGGCATGAACACGCAATGGCAGTCACGCCTGCCGCAACCGCTGGCGCTGCACATTGGGATCAACACTGGGGCAGTCGTTGCGGGGCGCATCGGCTCCACACACGACGCCGCCTACGCGGTCACCGGAGACACCGTCAACGTAGCGGCCCGGCTGCAGAATGCCGCGGGACTCGGTGAGATCCTCGTGAGCGATTCAACGTATCGCTTCACCCAGCATGCGTTCCGCTTCGAGAGCCTCGGACCGGTTTCGCTCAAGGGCAAGGCCGAGCCCGTCCCCGTCTATCGCCTGGATGGCGCAGTCGCCACGTACGCTAAGACGCGCGGGCTGGAAGGCATCGCGACACCGCTGATCGGCCGAGCGAAGGAATTAGCAGCGCTCACCACTGCGCTGGACCGCATGCTTGCCAAACGAACGCAGCTCGTCCAGATCGTGGGCGAAGCCGGTGCCGGCAAGAGCCGTCTCCTGGTTGAATTTCTCGACACGCTGCGTGCGCAAGGCCGGCTCGCGACCATACTGGTTCGCCAGGCCGCGTGCTCATCGGTTGGTGAGCGAGCCTACGGTGTGCCGGCCGCTCTGCTGCGCGATGCCTACGGACTGACCGCCGAGGACAGCCCCGAAACCGCACAGCGCAAGATTGCCTCTGCATTGTCATCGATGGGCGCGGATGCACATGAGATCCGCGACACATCGTCCTTTCTGAGTCCCGTGCTGGGCCTGGACGCGTACGCCAACCGCGTCAGCGATATCGAGCCGCAGCACGTCAAGCAGCAGATCTCGCTGGCGGTTCTAGCGGCGATGGCAATGCGCTTGCAGCACAGCGCGTTGCTGCTCATCGTAGAAGACC
>JBDTMS010000891.1:0-2227 GCA_039934195.1 Betaproteobacteria bacterium | reverse complement strand
CGCGGGTGAACTTATCAGCGAGGTCGGTCTCGCGATCGAGATGGGTTGCGACGCCGCCGACATCGGTCTCACGATTCATCCGCACCCGACGTTGTCGGAGACCGTGGCGTTCGCGGCCGAGGCTTTCGAGGGGACGCTGATTGATCTGTACCTGCCAAAGAAGAAGGCGGGGCCGGGCGGCGGGTAGGCGTGTCGGTATGCGGCCCGCTGGTTCTGACGGGTCATGCGACAGATCCTCCCACTTTGGTCGTTTATTTATAGTTAGGCGCCACTAACCAGCTATCAAGCAATGAAAGCCAACCACACGACTCCGCTCGAAGGCGGCTGCGCCTGCAGGCTAGTCCGTTACAGGCTTGAGTCGGCGCCTATCTTTGTCCATTGCTGCCACTGTCGCTGGTGTCAGCGCGAATCGGGCGCCTCATTTGCGCTTAACGCCATCTTCGAGTCTGATCGAGTGACGAATCTCGGTGCTGAGCCGGAAATCGTCAACACTCCGTCCGATAGCGGGCTGGGCCAGAAGATCGCGCGTTGTCCAATTTGCCGCATCGGCCTGTGGAGCCACTACGCCGGGTCTGGGCCGGTCATGAGGTTCGTGCGCGTCGGAACGCTTGATCACCCGGACGTCATGCCGCCGGACGTCCACATCTACACCGAGTCGAAGCAGTCTTGGGTCGTCCTACCCGAAGGAACGCCTTCGTTTCCTGAGTACTACGAGCGAGAGGCTCTGTGGCCTGCCGAAAGCCTAGCCAGGCGGCAAGCGATCCTCCCCCTGATCGAGGCCTACCAAGCCGCCCTCGCACGTGACGCCTAACAGGTCATGTGGCTCATGTATGCGCGGCGCGCTATCGTCTTCACCCCGCTGCCACGCAACCAGGCCGTAAGGCCGCCTTAACGGCATGCCCTCGGTAAGCGAATTCGATTTACTCCTGGTGATTGCCCAGTTATCGGTTGCATTCGCCGGCTTTGCTAGCCTTGCAACTTCATTAAGCAACGCACGACGTCGCGATTCAATGCGCGTGGATGCAGGCCGCTTAACAAACATGCTGGTCGTAAGTCTCTGTACGGCGATGTTGGCACTTGTCCCGTTTATCCCTAAGCTATTTGGACTCGCTGAGACATTTGTGTGGCGCTCGTCGGCTGTGACCGCATTTGTAGCCATGATCGTAACCGCGCCAGGGGCGCTGATTCGGACAAGGCGAATGAGTGAATATGCCGGGTTCAATATGCAATCGAATGTTGTGAATGTTGGTCTAGCCATCATTGCCGGGTTCGGCTTTATTGCGTGCGCGTTCGGGTTGCCCACAGTGAAACCGTCTGCGAGCTATGTGGCGGGCCTGGTCTCGCTGCTGCTCATTTGCGCGATACTGTTTTTTCGGGTTGTCACGTCGCTACTTCGTCCACACGCACCAGACTAAGCGCGCCATCGCATGACTAACAGCAACAGCGCTCCCGCGATCCTCATCACCATGCCCCACAGCCACTACAGCGAGAAGGCACGCTGGGCGCTCGACCGGCTTGCGCTGCCGTACCGGGAAGAGCCGCACATACCCCTGCTGCACCGGCTTGCGACCACCCGCAATGGCGGGGGCAGCGTGCCGGTGCTGGTGCACGGGCCCAGTCGTTTCGTTGATTCCACCGACATCGTCGTGCACGCGGATGCTGTCGGCGGCGGCGAACTGCTGTACCCGCGCGACGCGATGCTGCGGCGTGAGGTTGACGCACTCGAGGAACGCTTCGACAAGGAGCTCGGCCCGCATACGCGGCGCTGGGCCTACGCGCAGTTGCTGCCTGAAGCGGGGCTGCTTCGCCCGGTGATGTCCCGCGGGGTGCCGTGGCTCGAGGCGGCCTTGCTTCCCGTGATAATGCCGTGGGTGGTCAGCCTGATCCGCGACCGGCTCGGAATCACGCCGGAGAGCGCACAGCGCTCGATCGAGCGCGTGCGCGGGATTTTTCGTGACGTGGACGAACGCCTGGGCGACGGGCGCCGGTTCCTGGTCGGCGAACGCTTCACCGCCGCAGACCTGAGCTTTGCGGCTCTCGCTGCGCCTGTGCTGTTTCCCGCTGACTACCGCGCCGCCTACCCCGCACTGGAGGCAGTACCCGCTACGATGCGTGAGGAGACCCTGCGCCTGCGGGACACCGACGCCGGCCAGTTCGCGTTGCGGTTGTTCTCAGAGGAGCGTGGTTGCTAATGGCCAAAGACTATGACTACGGCTTCGAACCTGAT
>JBDTMS010000890.1:0-2233 GCA_039934195.1 Betaproteobacteria bacterium | reverse complement strand
CGATCGCACGCGCGGTCGCATCTACTTGGCGCCCGAAGGCGGAAATTTGTACATGGTGTCGCTGGTCAACGGCGCCGATCTCGCAGCGCCGCTGTCGCTGATCACCAATGCCCACAACAACAAAGTTCGCGGCGGTCTCAATCTCGTCGGCAACAATCTCTATGTCGCCACCCCTGACTCTGCTTGGTACCTACGAGCCGGTGCATCCGGCGACGTGGGCGTGCCCGCAGGGGCCGTGCGATGTCGACTTCGGCTCGACGCCGACGGTGTTTACGCCCGATGGTTGCCCGACGATGGTGGCGGCCCGCAACAAGAGCGGCGACTTCTACGTGATGCGCGCCGCGGATCTCGCAATCTCCGGCACGCCGCTGCAGATCATGAAGCTCAACATCGCGTTCGATCTGCTTGCCAAGGGCGGCGTCGGCGGTATCCCGGCGTACTGGCTCGACGACGGTGCGGATGTCGGCGCTCGCCTGGCGATTGAATGCGCTATGTCGCAGGCGCATGGTCGAATCCGTACCTGCATAGGCTCGCCGCCTAGTCTCTGTACGCGGCTCGCGACCGCCCGATACCCCCGCCTGGCACTTGCAAGTTCGATCGGCGCTTCCCGAACGCACCTCGCCCGCAGCCCGGTTCAGCACCAGTGTGTGCACCGCTGTTGCATGCTACATTCGGCGCCGCTGGCGTACTCAGCTAGGGCGCAGTCAGCTGGCGCGTTCCGAGTTGCGCGCGGCTGCGGGAATTTTTTGGTGGTTCGAGAGGTCTACTCGCGGTCGTTTGAACGGCGCCACCGCCGTTCCCCACCTCTGCCATGTGGTGTTGATGGGTCCTCTGTCCGGCATCATGATGTCAAACCGAGTCCTGTCGACAAGCTGTTATCGCTGATTCGCGTATGGATACCCAAACAGACGTGGGCGCGCCGGATTTGGTCTCGCGCGTAGGCGACATCGAGCTTGCGATGCTGCTCGAGGCAATTTACTTGCGCTATCACCAGGACTTCCGCGATTACGCGCGCGCATCGCTGAAGCGCCGCGTTGCGCAGGCGTTGCTCAAATTCGACTGCGCCAGCATCTCGCGTTTGCAGGAGCGGCTGCTGCACGAGCCCGCTACGTTCACCGAGTTTCTGCGTTTCGTGACCGTCCAGGTGAGCGAGATGTTCCGCGATCCGCCGTTCTTTCGATCGATGCGTGAGATCGTAGTGCCGGTGCTGGCGACCTATCCTTCGGTAAAAATCTGGGTTGCCGGTTGCAGCAGCGGCGAAGAAGCATATTCGTACGCGATCATGCTGCGCGAAGAAGGACTGCTCGATCGCACGATCATCTACGCCACCGACATCAGCAGTCAGAATCTCGAACAGGCGCAAGCGGGCGTCTACAACCTCGATCGCATTGCGCAGTTCTCGCTTAACTACCAACGCGCGGGCGGGCGCCGCAGCTTGGCCGATTACTGCGCTGCCGCGTACGGAGCGGCAAAGCTCGATCAGTCGCTCAAGGCACGCATGGTTTTCTCTGATCACAGTTTGTCGACCGACAGCGTATTCACCGAAGTCCAGCTGATTTCTTGCCGCAACGTGCTCATCTACTTCGACAAGAAGCTGCAGGATCGCGCAATCGGTTTGTTTCGCGATTCGCTTTGTCGCAAAGGCTTTTTAGGGTTGGGCTCGAAGGAGAGTCTGCGCTTTGCCCGCGACGCCGACGCATTCGGCGAGCTCGTTCGCGCACAGCGGATCTACCAGAAGTGCTGAGCAAGCGCGCGCAGCCTCTGGTGGTGGTGATCGGCGCATCGGCAGGCGGCGTCGATGCGCTCGACGCACTGCTGCCGCATCTGGCCGGCGCGATGGCTGTCATCGTGGTCGTCCACTTGCCGGAAGGCAAGCCGAGTTTGCTGGTAGAGATTTTTTCGCCGCGCTGTAAATTGGCGGTCAAGGAAGTCGAGGACAAAGAACCGCTTGTGCCGCGCTCGATTTATTTCGCGCCGCCGGATTATCACGTGCTGATCGAAAAGAGCCTGCACCTTGCGCTGTCCGTGGACGAGCGCGTACACCATTCTCGGCCCTCGATCGACGTGCTGTTCCAGTCCGCCGCCGATGCGCTGGGCGCAGCAGTGTCCGGTGTATTGCTCACCGGCGCGAACGCCGATGGCGCAGCGGGTTTGGCGGCCATCGCTCACGCAGGTGGCACGACCATCGTGCAAGATCCAGCGACGGCAGCGTCGCCGGAAATGCCTTCGGCGG
>JBDTMS010000889.1:0-2249 GCA_039934195.1 Betaproteobacteria bacterium | reverse complement strand
GTGCGCCGATGATGGTAGGTACCGCCTGATCGTTCGCGTATCCATATGACAGCGTGCGCTGTCCGGCGGCACTTACCGCGCTCGAAGTCGGCGGCCCTAACCTACTCAAAACGTCTTCGACGGTAGTCTCACCTATTTTGAAGGCTTTCACTTCACTTCGCTTAACGTAGGGGATACCAGCCGTTGTGCATGCGGAGCAAAACAACAGTAATGCTAGAACCAAGATGTTCTTCATGTCCTTATACCTTGTTACCGAAGCGACACCCGGTACGCGATTGAGCGCGTCAAACATTCGCGCTCCTTGCTCGCCATAGCGCAACTCAGCCTTTCCAATCGGTAGCCGTGGCCGTATATCGCGGACAGACGCCATCCTTTGTCGGCCGTAAGGTTGAGCTTGTCTCGAAGACGAGCGATATGCGTGTCTACCGTGCGGGAGCTTTTGGCAACGTTTGGAAACACCGCTTCAAGAATCTTGCTTCGCGTCAAAAGACGCCCGATCTTGCTAAGAAGCATCGCCGCCAGATCGAATTCCATACTACTCATGACCACGACAGCGTTGGCCAGCGTGACCTTACGTTCCTGTACTTTAAATCTAATCGCGCCCACCTCGATCCACGTACTCCTCGGTTGGGTTTCGGAGGTACGCCGAGCGACCGAACTTACGCGGGCAAGTAATTCCTGGCGGCGCATTGGCTTCACGATATAGTCGTCTGCCCCTCCGCGAAGGGCTTTCGCGATGTCCTCCTCATGATCTCTCGCCGTGCAAAACACGATTGGTATCGATGAGATTCGGCGCGCCTGCTTAAGCACTTCTAGTCCGCTCAGGTCGGGCAGGTTCCAGTCAAGCAGCAGCACGTCGAAGCTCGTAGGCGTCAAGCTGCTCAGCAACTGCTGCCCTTGCTCGAACGCGCATGATTCGTGTCCTCCGAACTTGAGCCAAAAGCTGAGTAATTCGCGCTGCGATAGATCATCTTCGAGAACAGCAATTCGCATGACTTTCTCCTTGTCTAGAACGAGCAGTGCAAAACGCTTGCCATGGACATGACCGAAAGCCGAAAGCGAGCACGCAAAGGAGTGCGACCGCGAAAGGCAAATAAGCAACCCGCCGCCAAATGCGCGGCCGGCGCAAAGCAATAGCGCCGAAGGCCACGCTCGATGCGTCGGTAACGCCATCAACAATTCCCGGCGCGCTGACGTAAACACTGAGGGTAACTGTTCGGATCAACCGTTAATACCGCATAAACTCGACGGCAGGAATCAAGACGACGTTGCAGCTTCACTTTTAGCCGAGGTTGCGTGCTCCCTAGGTCGCGCCTATGGTCAGATGATCGAACATGAAAACGAACTGACCATATCAGAGGCGACGAATGACCAATATCAAACGGCTGGCCGCAGCCGCAGTATCCGTCCTTACCGTGCTTGGGGCACGAGTTGATGCCGCAACTTCCACTGCGCGCTATTCGCCACCCAATTACACCCCGCAGGCTCCGGTGACATACCAGCCCAAGTTGGAAAGGCCACAACCGCCAGCGACCTATACGCCTCGAGGTCCGACGTACCGAACACGTTAGGGTGACGCCCTTCGCGTAACCTGATCTTTTCTGAACACTCGCCCTTGCAGCAAATACCGCCATGAACGCCCTCGCCACTACAGACTTTATTCAGATGTGCTGTCTGCAATGCATGCAATGGTTCCGATTGCCAGTTGATTTTCGAGACGTTGCTTCGGTTGCGCGTTACGATACGCTCGCACAATGCAGCATTTGCGGCAAAGTAGAACAGGAGTCATTGGCGATTCCAGTAACGACTGCGCTGTTTGAACGTCACGCCCTGGCAAAATTGCTTTCGCTCGCAACGATGCGCGCTAGGCAATTAGCAATCGGCCTGATTGGAGAGCGTACAAACTGGTCGAGGTCGAGCCGCTTCACTGATGAACGCTGAACTCGCAAATTGCCGACTTCGGCGATCGCGGCCGCGATCTTTCCGTTAAGTCTCGCTACACGGAATTCTTATCGCGGCTGAAAGACGAAGCCCTTCACGTATTCGTGGTGGGACGTAGGCTTGAAATTTATGCAATCGCAGTTGAGGACAAGCGCAAAGTGATTAGGCGCCCGCGCACGCGACTCCGATATGCTCGGTTTGGCAAGTGTCATGAACCCCGTACTGCTCGCGATCACGCCGACGAAAGCGCGGCCGGCCAGCGTCAAGGCCATAAGCGCAAACCTCGGGCACCGGATTAGACGTGCATT
>JBDTMS010000888.1:0-2251 GCA_039934195.1 Betaproteobacteria bacterium | reverse complement strand
GATGCCGAGTGCGCGACGTTGCCGATCGCCGGTGTAACGGCCTGGTCGACGTTGGCCGCAGGCGGTATCAAGTCCGGCGATGTGGTGGTCGTGCAAGGCACCGGCGGGGTCGCGCTGTTTGCGTTGCAGTTTGCCAAGTCGGCCGGCGCAAGTGTCATCGCGCTGTCATCGAGCGATGAAAAACTGGCGCGTGCAAAAACACTCGGCGCGGATTTCGGGATCAATTACCGCACCACACCGGACTGGCACCTTGCGGTGAAACAAGCAACGCAGGGGAGGGGTGCCGACATCATTGTGGAGACCGCCGGTTCGACGATGAACAAGTCGCTTGCGGCACTCACCTTCGGGGGATTCATCGGCGTCGTGGGCTTCGTTGCCGGCTATGAAACCACCATTCCCATCCGTGCGCTGATCGGACCGATGATTCGCGTGCAGGGCATCGCAGTCGGCTCACGCACTCACTTCGAAGCGATGAATCGCGCCCTTTCGCAGCAAAAACTGCATCCGGTAATCGACAGTACCTTCTCGCTCGAGCAGGGTGCCGAAGCGTTAGCGCGTATGCAGCGCGGTCAACACTTCGGCAAGATCGTGATCGAGTTGTAGCCGGCCAAGCACTGCGTTTGTGCGAGACGCGAATCTATGTTCGCCGTCTCGCGAGAATCGTCGGACGCCCAGTTTATCTTCGCGCTGTCTCGCGGCACGCCGGTTCAACGGCGTGCTGTGCCGGTTAGCCTTTCGGCGGATACGGATCGTTTCTAAACGTCCGCTCCTCTTGGATCCTGCCGTCCTGCTTGTGAATGAGCAACCGGCCCTTGTCCGCCTGCGCGAGGGAGCGCCCCGAGGCGACCGCATCGGCTTTCGTATTGTGCACGCTCGATGCGCGTTGGAAGCCTTCGCGCTTGACCTTCCATTGCGCATCGTCGGGGACCCCATGAATCCGCTTGTTCTTATTCATCTCGAATCTCCTTCTCGGTGGGATAGCGGGCGATTTGCGCGCTTGCGCGTTTGTCCGCGGCTCAATCTGACCGAGTCCCGACATCGGCGTTCCGTAATCCCAATGGCAGCCGCTCGGTTGCGACCAGAGTTGATCGCCCGCGTAGGAAAAAATCCGACAACGCTTGAACCCCTCGCGATCGCGTTGCTTTGCGAGGACGCTTGCGGTCGCCGCCGAAAATCGAGACTGAACCTTCAGGAGCTCAGCCGAAATCCGTAACAGATTAAGCGACGAATCTCCTGCAGGCAGACGTGCGGCCGACCGCGTTTGCGCTAGACTAAACCGGCTGCATATCATGCATTCGAAGCTCGAAGCATTTGTCGTAACCGATGTCTGGCAATGGGTGTTGGAGCGCGTTGACCGCCGTACTGCAAAAGGGAGAGCACCAGTGACGTTAATCGACCGCGCCGTCCGGCCGGCGCAGTGCGCTGCACTTCCCGCCCTGTCGTCTGAGACTGCAACTGCAGTCGAGCCCGGACATCGCAATCCACTCGCGAAATCGAAGCACATCGAGGTGTGCCTGCACGGCGATGTCGAGTACCGGAAGTCGACCGGGTTGGAAGATTTCGAGCTGGTCAATCAGGCATTGCCTGAGCTCTCGCTCGATCAGATCGATCTTTCTGCAACACTCGCCGGCAAGATGATCGCCGCGCCGCTGATGATCGCTCCGATGACCGGCGGCACCGAGCAGGGTCGCGAGATCAACTGCACTTTGGCGCGCGCCGCTCAACGCTTTCGCATCCCGTTCAGCGTTGGTAGCCAGCGCGTGGCGATCGAAGATCCAGCGCGTGCGGCAACGTTCGACGTGCGCAAGCATGCGCCCGATTGCGTGCTGTTCGCTAATTTCGGCGCCGCACAGTTAGTGCGGGGCTGGGGCGTGACGCAAGCGAGGCGCGCGGTCGAAATGCTGCGCGCCGATGCGCTATTCATTCATATCAATCCGATCCAGGAGGCGATCCAGGGTGGCGACTGCGATTTCCGTGGCTTTGCTGCGAGACTTTCGGCGCTGTGTCGAGACTTGGCGAGCGAGGGCATTCCGGTATTCGCGCGCGAGATCTGTTTCGGGCTCAGCTTGGCGGCGGCGCGGATGCTCGTCGAATGCGGGGTTGCGGGCATCGATTGCGCAGGTGCAGGCGGAACGTCGTGGGCGAGAGTCGAAGCGCTGTGTGCGAAGACCGAGGCACGGCGAGAAATCGGTCTGCGTTTCGGCGAGTGGGGTATTCCTACCAGCCGCTCGATCCTCAACGTGCGGGAAGT
>JBDTMS010000887.1:0-2256 GCA_039934195.1 Betaproteobacteria bacterium | reverse complement strand
CGGCGGCATCGTTCCAGGAAACCACCCGCGTGCTTACGGAGGCAGCCATCATGGGCAAGCGCGACGATCTGCGCGGTCTGAAGGAAAACGTGATCGTTGGTCGTCTGATTCCTGCCGGCACGGGCCTCGCGTATCACAACACGCGCCGCAAGACGCAAGTGGGAGACGAGGTGCCGCTCAGCACCCTGGCGCCCGAAGCAGAAAGCGGCATCACAACGCAGGACGAGCAAGTAGCGTAACGCAGGCGCCGCGGGGCTTGGTCATACGAGTCCCGCGTCAATTGCGCTGCGCGCAGCATCGGCGATGGCTCCCAGGAGCATCGCTTGACACTTCTTACATAGGGCCATAAAATCTCGCGTCTTTTTACCTAGCGATCCGTCGAGCAATCGGCGGGTCGGGGCTCGAGGCGGTGAAGCGATCAGGACGGCATCTGGCCGTCCTCGATTTTTTGGGTTAGAGCTTTTGGTTGGTTCGGTCGAGTTTGCTCATATTCGGCTAGCCAGCTTGCCGCCATACGAAGGGCCATGGGGACGGGGTGCAATTTTACGAATGCGCCCGCGCCCGCGACTTACACGACACAGCACGTCAATCAAGGATCCAAGAGGCGTTCATGCCCACAGTCAATCAGCTCGTACGCAAGCCGCGCGCAGCCAGGCGTCTGAAGAGCAAGGTTCCGGCGCTCGAAAATTGTCCGCAGAAGCGCGGCGTATGTACGCGTGTGTACACAACCACGCCGAAGAAGCCGAATTCGGCATTGCGCAAAGTTGCCAAGGTCCGCCTTACCAATGGCTTCGAAGTCATCGGTTACATCGGCGGTGAAGGGCACAACCTGCAGGAGCACTCGGTCGTGCTGATCAGAGGCGGCCGCGTGAAGGATCTTCCGGGCGTGCGCTATCACATCGTGCGCGGCAGTTTGGACACGCAGGGCGTCAAGGATCGCAAGCAGAGCCGCTCGAAATACGGCGCGAAGCGTCCCAAGGCAGCTTAATCACACATACCACTGCGGTTGAAGAGATTCAAGGAAGCTTATGCCGAGACGTAGAGTAATTGCCAAGCGCGAAATTCTGCCCGATCCGAAATATACGAGCCAGGACGTCGCCAAGTTCGTCAACGTCGTTATGACCCGCGGCAAGAAATCGGTGGCCGAGCACATCGTGTACGGCGCGCTGGATCAGATTGCGAAGAAGGCCAACAAGGACGCGTTGGAAGTGTTCTCGACAGCGTTGTCGAACGTGCGTCCAATGGTCGAGGTCAAGAGCCGTCGTGTCGGCGGCGCGAACTATCAGGTGCCGGTCGAGGTGCGCTCGGTTCGCCGTACTGCGCTGGCGATGCGCTGGTTGCGCGACGCCGCTCGCAAGCGTGCCGAGAAGTCGATGGTTGCGCGACTGGCCAGCGAGCTGCAGGAAGCGGCTGAGGGCCGTGGCGGTGCAATGAAGAAGCGCGAAGAAGTGCACCGCATGGCGGAAGCCAACAAGGCCTTCTCCCATTATCGGTTTTAGCAGTCTCAGGATCACAAAGTGGCACGCATCACACCAATCGAACGCTATCGGAACATCGGCATCAGCGCGCACATCGATGCGGGCAAGACGACGACTACCGAGCGCATCTTGTTCTACACCGGCGTCTCGCACAAAATGGGCGAGGTGCACGATGGCGCTGCCGTCATGGACTGGATGGAGCAAGAGCGCGAGCGCGGAATTACGATCACGTCGGCCGCAACCACATGCTTTTGGAAAGGCATGGAAGGTACCTATCCCGAGCATCACATAAACATCATCGATACGCCGGGTCATGTCGACTTTACGATCGAAGTCGAGCGCTCGATGCGCGTGCTCGACGGTGCGTGCATGGTGTATGACTCGGTCGGCGGTGTGCAGCCGCAGTCGGAAACAGTGTGGCGGCAAGCGAACAAATACAAAGTCCCGCGTCTGGCGTTCGTGAACAAGATGGATCGCGTCGGTGCGGACTTCTATCGCGTCTATAAGCAGATGCGCGAGCGGCTGCAAGCCAATCCCGTGATCATTCAGGTGCCGATCGGTGCCGAAGACAAGTTCGAAGGCGTCGTCGATCTCGTGCGCATGAAAGCCATTTACTGGGACGACAGCACTCAGGGCACCAAATTCGAGTTCCGCGATATTCCTGCCGAGCTCGCCGATGAATCCAACGAATGGCACGAAAAGCTGGTCGAGGCCGCTGCCGAGTCATCCGAAGAATTGATGAACAAATATCTCGAAGGCGTCGAGCTGACGCCCGAAG
>JBDTMS010000886.1:0-2262 GCA_039934195.1 Betaproteobacteria bacterium | reverse complement strand
AGCTGGTTCCGCAAGTCGGCTGATCAGGGCAATGCCTTCGCGCAGCAGGCACTCGGAGTTATATATGAGGAAGGCATTGGAGTACCCCAGCATTATGCAGAGGCGATGAGGTGGTACCGCAAGGCGGCCGAACAGGGTGAGCCGTTGGCACAATATAGTCTGGCGATAATGTATAGCTATCGCGGTGGCGTCCGACGCGATTACATTCAAGCGCACAAGTGGTTCAACCTAGCCGCAGCGCGCTCAACTTCGCCCAGTCCAGTGCGCGAGAACGCTATCAGAAATCGCGACCTAGTCGCCCGAAAAATGACGCCAGCCCAGATGGCCGAAGCGAAGCGGCTTGCGCAAGACTGGGTGCTGAAGTAACAGCAAGGCTCGACGAAATCAGATCGCCTTCCGCACGAAGCTCATCCAAATCTTGTAGACGCATCCGCGCACGCTTGTCTACCTTGCACAAGTTACCACTCGGGAGTGCGATGCGCCGGCGCAAGCTGAAAACAGCAAATCACCGAGCGAATATTGTCTTTGATGAGACTCACCTTGCACTCGACGGCTAGTACCGGTGCTTTGAGATAAGTCATCGAAGATTTCAAGACGGCGCAGCGCTTTACCGTTCTCGACGGCAAGTCGCCCGTCATACGCCTTAACGGTGCCAGTGGATTTTTGATGTGAAGGGTTGCGTGACACTGATGGCGTACGCCATCCCTCGACACCTATCCTTCAGCAGTAGCGTATCGATGCGCAATTGCGGACTCACAGTGCTCTCGTATCAGAGCGGTCTGTCTCGCATGACGGAGCGGTGGAATCTAAACATCGCGGAACGCGAGGCTTTATCTTTAATGCGCTAACGACCAAGCCCCGGTCATAAGCTGTTCCGCGCCGATTCTTAATCCTGGGCAGAAATTTCTACCTAAACACGATGGGCGCACTCGACAAATCACTATTTACCCCCTACGTCTCCGGTGGACTTTCCCGGGGCCTCGCGAACCAGGCGTTTGCAATTTTTGTCCGTCAGGAGAGCCGCTTCTGGGGGCAACTCGCAAGGGCGGTCGGGCCGCTTTGCCGGAATAAGAAGGCAGTCGGCATTGCGATCGATAGGCTAGCTCGGTTGGGTGAATCAACATCGATTATTCAGGTGATAGCGAGGACACCGAACGCCCGACAGGCTACAACGAGCCAGTTCATTCCTCACGGAGGACAAAGCGCATCGAATAACAATCTGCCTGAATTAGCCTTTAATTTATTACAGATCACTATCGGGATCAAAACCGTCGACCTTCCGCAAAAAATACCGACCGCGCTAACCGTAAGCGGGCATGCCGTCGAGCGGCTATATCAACGCCTAAACACGCTTGATTTGGCCGTTGTAACTACGGAGCTGCACGATGCAATGCTGCTTACCCGCCCGCTATCGGCAGTCGTGCGCGCTCTAGGACTTCGGCAGATTGCCGTGCCTACGTCGACCGGTACATTTCGTTGCAGCTGTGATGCGCGAAGCGGAGTGCTCGTGGCGAAGACTTGGGTCCAAGATTCGACGGGCGGGCGATGGGAACACGTGGTTAATTCTATCCGGAACGCGGTCGCAAAGTTGGGCGGGGAATCAGCGTTTGCGGCGTTTCTTTCCGATACATCCGGATCAGAGAATGACGGAGTCGGCCGGCAGTTCTCTGATGTTCTCACCAAGGCTGTGTCGGGCGCCAGTTGGCTGACCGAGACGTACTCAACTCCACCAGACCCAAAGGGTGATCTTTGGCGGCGGGCAAGAGAAGCGTCTGACGATTCGCGATCGGTTGCCGTAGAACTCTAAAGCTTATCGCTGTTGAGAGCGGGACGTCGCTCCGCGCAACCTCGACCCAATACACGGTCCGGCTCCGTTCACCAACGTTTCCTTGCGGGCTGCAAACGACTTTGCTCAAGTTCAGCGCCAGGCTCGCTCGTATACATAAGGCTTAAATTGGTAGCAGCTGCTGCGAGTGCGTTTTCCGTTTCTCTCCGACATCATGGCTCGTTCTGCTACATCTAAGCATCCTTTCGCATAAGGGCTATCAGCGAATCACAGAGTAGCGTCCACCTTGATGCTTACGTCATGTACATCGGACGCCCACGCTGTTCCTGGAGGCAGACTCCATTTCGCGCGTTCCGCATCTCGGTAGACCGGGCCGAAGCTCATTGCGGCAGTCTCCAAAGCAGCTCTCATCTCCCTGATCAGCGCACGCGCTGCCCGATCCGCCTTTGGCTTGCTTCCAAACGATGCAATGCAGT
>JBDTMS010000885.1:0-2269 GCA_039934195.1 Betaproteobacteria bacterium | reverse complement strand
GCGGTGTGCTCGTTCGGTTCGCTCGACGGTGCCGTCAAGACCGTCATCCAGACCATTCAGCTCGGCATTCCGGTGGCGCGCATCGAACTGCTCGACGACGTGCAGATGGACTCGCTGAATCGCTTCTCGAATCTCGACTACCCGGTGAAGGACACCCTGTTCGTCGAATTCCATGGCACCGAAGCCGGCGTGAAAGAGCAAGCCGAGCTGGTGCAATCGCTCGCCGCGGATCATGGCGGCGGCGAGTTCAAGTGGGCGACCAAACAGGAAGAGCGTACCCACCTGTGGCAAGCGCGCCACGACGTCACCTACGCCAACAAAGCATTGCGGCCCGGCTGCGAGATCTGGGCGACAGACGTTTGCGTTCCGATCTCCCGTCTGGCCGAATGTATTGCGCAAACCAAGGCCGACTTGAAGGAGAGCTTCCTGATCGCGCCGCTGGTCGGTCATGTCGGCGACGGTAATTTCCATCTAGGCTTTCTGATCGACCGCGACAAACCCGAAGAGCTGGCCGAAGCCGAACGCCTGAACGACCGCTTAGTCACGCGCGCCCTTGCAATGGACGGCACCTGCACCGGCGAGCACGGCATCGGGCTGGGCAAGCAGAAATTTCTGATCGCCGAACATGGCGAAGCCGTCAGCGTCATGCGCAAGATCAAGCAGGCGCTCGACCCGCAGAACATTATGAACCCCGGCAAGATTTTCTCGCTGTAACGCGCAGACCGAATCGATTCTCGGCCACATTCGCGCGCGATCGCCGCAGATGTGATCGAGCTTGCTACCGTGCCGACATCGCACCTGCTTGGTTTGAACGTCTCGCCGATTTGCGCTTCGTCGAGCATCGTCGGCGCTCAGGCAAATCGGTAATGCCGAATCGGTCTGAATCGCAGCGAGCGCCTCGCGGTTTATCCGTGCTCGCTCCGTTTCTGGAACATCCTTCGCAAGTTCTGCTCGGCGGCATACTCGGCTTGCTGGTGGCGATGGGCATCGGCCGCTTTGCCTATACGCTGCTGCTGCCGCTGATGCAGGCGGAGTATGGGTTCGGTTCGGGCGTCGCCGGCTGGCTGGCGACGGCAAACTTCTCAGGGTATCTGGCCGGTTCGTTCGCCGCCACTGCGTGGCCGGCCTCGCGCGGCGTCCGCTACCCACTAATATCTGCATTTGCCGCCAGCGCACTCACGACGTTGGCTATGGGCCTCACGACCTCGGTTCCGGCGTGGCTCGTTCTGCGTTTTCTCTCCGGTACGGCGAGCGCCTGGATCTTCGTATTCGTCACCGCACACGTGCTCACGGTCTTGCGCGAAGCGGGGCGCGGCGACCACGCAGGTTGGATGTACGGCGGCGTCGGCATCGGTATCGCCCTGACTTCGATCGTCGCACTCGCGCTGCCTGCGCGGACCAGCGGACCGCTGTGGATTCTGTTCGGCATCGCCGGCGCTATCATTGCGGCTGCCTCTGCGACGCTGCTGCCGAAGCATCTGCCGCTCGCCATGCCACTCAGCGACGCTCCTGTTACCGCCGTTGGGGCCCGCCACGCTTGGCGTAGGTTGATAGTGGTGGCCTACTCACTGGAAGGAATTGGCTACATCGTCAGCGCGACTTTTATCGTCGCGGTGGTGAAGACCGCGCAAGGTCAGTTCGAATCCGGCGCGTGGGCCTGGCTGATCGTCGGCCTCGCCGGCATTCCTGCTTGCGTGATGTGGACGCGGCGGACCAGCGATCGCGGCGTGATCTCGCGGCTCGAAACCGCTTATTGGATACAGGCTGCCGGGATTGTCTTGGTGGCGCTGGCGCCCGGATCGCGCGCCGCTGCGTTTCTATCGGCTGCCGCGCTCGGCGCTACGCTCACCGGGATTGTCATGCTGACCATGGCGCTGGCTCCGCGCATCGATCCTGCGCATCCACGCCGTATGATCGGCCATCTCACTATCGGTTTCAGCACGGGGCAGATGCTTGGACCGGTGATCGCTGGATACGCCGCCGATTACTTCGGCTCGTATACGGTGCCGCTGCTCGGCTCCGCGGTGTTGCTCGCCATCAGCGCCTTGGCCACACGCAAACTCGCCTGACGCCCAGGTTCGGCGGTATCGCTCGCTCTCGCCCCCGGGCGACTGACGCTACCAAACGAAAAAGGCAGGGCGCTCGCCCTGCCTTTCTTACTGCTACCGGTGAGCCTAATTACTTCGCGGGTGCCGCGGGCTCTTCGGGGGCGGCTTTCTTTTTCTTCTTGTGCTTGGGCTTGGGAGTGGTGGTTGCCGTAGCGTCATCC
>JBDTMS010000884.1:0-2281 GCA_039934195.1 Betaproteobacteria bacterium | reverse complement strand
TCGACCGAATAGCTCGCGTGCGTAGCGGCGCGCGAAGCCGAGCAGATCGGGCAGGCTTTCTTCGGTGAGTAACGGCAGCGGCTTATGCTTTCCGCGTATCGCTCGCTCCGCTGCCTGCCCCATGTAGTAGAAGAACGTGGCGGGATCGCTGTCGCCAGAATCGATCTGATACCAGATACCGGGGATCTCGCGCTCGGAGACGTAACTCGCAACCAACGTCGTTTTGCCTGCGCCCGGTGGACCCGCGATCCACACGACCGGATGTTCGCGGCGCTGATCCAGAAGCTGGAACAGGCGGGCGCGCGCCACCGCGCCGTACAGGCGTGGGCGAGTCAGTTTGGCAAGCGCGGGCGGCATCGGCGGGTTGCGATCAAGGCGTACCTCCGGGGAAGACGTGAGGTTAGCGTATGCCTTCTGTCAGTTTGCTGTCAGAAGAGCAAAGTTGGACGCGTTCGCGTCGATATATCACTCTGTCACGAGTGTTCCCCGCGAGGCGGGTCGCCAGTCACATCGCAGGAGTGCGTTTTGCCCCGGCAACAGCTAACGAACCGCCGGTGCGAGATTGCGAGATCGAGCAGTGCGCTCTAACTAAACAGGACAGTTGCAATGAAGACATACGGCCGTTACGGCCCTGCGAATCGTCGACTCGGCCAGCTCGTCTATTGGCTCAACCGGCCGATATACGACGCCTTGTACGCGTTGAACAGGTTCTACCGGCCAGAGAGCGGATTCGCGCGTCGCAGCGGCGAAGCAATGCAGGCAAAACTGGCAACCGGCGCGCCGGTGTACCTGCTGGGACTGGGACCTGGCGGGCATAATTCCGGAGCCGCGCTGGTACGCGTCTCAAATCAGGCCGGCATCGAGATCCTGTGCAACAACGAAGAAGAGCGCTTCACCGGCATCAAGCATTGCGCCGATTTTCCTGAGAGCAGCCTGGCCGATCTGCGTGATCGTCTGGACGATTACGGGGTAAAAATTCTCGGACTTGCACGCATGCTTGTCGACCTGGCGCTACATGGAGTTCATGGCCTTCGGTCTGCGCCTTGCGGCCGAACATGCGCCGCGCAGCCTTGCATTGCTGCGCCCGAGTGCGGCGTCGCAGTTCAATTACCTGCACGCCCTGGGCGCGATGAACGCGCCGGCGAAACTGGCGCGCAGCCTCGGGCTGCCGAAGCCGTTGCCGATTATCGCTACGCGCCATCACGACACGCACGCGTATTTCTCGTACGGCTGCTCGCCATTCAATGACACGCCCTCTTGCCCTCGGCCCAAATCACCCCAGTCGCGCTCGCAAGACTTGTTCAGAGCTTCCCTAGGCACCGCGTTACGCCGTCTCGTTTCCAAGTTGTTCAGCAAAACCGGCCCGCCCGCGAACGCGGCGTGAGTACGGCGGCACACTCGCCGGAACTCGCCGTCCAGCATCCTAGTCATACGAACGTCGCCGGTGAGGTGTGCTTTCTGCGCTAGTTTCGCGCTATGCTCATGTCAAGGTTGTTCGCTAACCATGCGGGCCTTGGGATCAATTGCAAGGGGATTGGCTGCGCATGGGTCGCTTCGCACGTATCTGAGCGCGAATGGTGCGACCCTGTTGTCGTCGTTTTGCGTCGATGTGTGCCGTTTAAGCCCGATCACTTAAAATGCAATCGTCGTGTATCCGAGCTCTGCCGCTCGGATACTCTCGGCACAGTCCCCAATCGTCGCACCCCTACCAGCGCGGTGCGAATGGACGGTCAGAATAAGCTGAAAGAAAAGCCGCGTTCGAACGCGGCACCTGGTCCACTTTACCGAGCCGCACGAACGCTTCCATGCTGGTCTACTGCCTTACCCTTGTTGGCTTTGTCGCGCTTATCGGCAGCATCGTCCTGCAGAGCACATACACACGACGCGCACTTGCATGTCCGGCGTGCGCTTATTTCCGATCGTGCGCAGAAGCGTTTTTCGTAGCCGGTCTCATCTTCTCTGCACTTCAGCTTCTGCTCGCGTTGTCGAATACTTACCAAGCGACCAGCAGAACAATCGGCGAGATCGAGCTGCAGGCCGCGAAGTACAAGACCTTCACCGCCTTCCTGGCGATCAGGCGAGGCTCCGAATCGCTCCTGTCCATTATTTTCGTTGCGCTAATACTGGTGCCGTTTGCGATCGCGGCGGGCGTGCAAGTCGTCGAGCGCGCACGTCGCTTGCCGCACTTCATGAAAGGCTACGTTATCGTTACGCTGATCACGTCGCTGATGTTGTTCGGCGCGATGACGGCGCGCCAGACCTTGGCACCGCGAGTCGCTGT
>JBDTMS010000883.1:0-2287 GCA_039934195.1 Betaproteobacteria bacterium | reverse complement strand
GATGCCGGAAGATCGACAGCGGCCCAGCCGGTGCCCGATTCGCTGCGCAAGATTGCGCCCGCCGTTGCGGCAAGTACGCGCGTACCGGCTGAATCGAACGCAATGGCAAGTGTGGGGCCGCGAAATTCGGGACTCGACTCCGGTTTCCAATCGCGGCCGCCGTTACGAGATTGCAGCAGGCGCGTGTCGGTGGCGTAGAACAGATGATTGGGATCGGCTGGATCGACCGCGATGGTCACCGCGCCGCCAATGAACAGACCGGCGTCGATCGGCATCCACGTCGTCCCGCCGTCGCGGCTGCGAAAGCTGCCGCCCCATTGGCTGGGATCGTGCGCAGACGCGCACGGTATCAACGCGGCTAGCGCAAACCAGCACAGGATGCGACGAGAGTGCACGGCACGCGAGGACACGATATACAACATTCCGAGATATATAGCGCTAAGCGATATACCAAGCTTAGATTCAAAAATGCCGCGAGGAGCCGGGTTGCCCCAACTCCTCGCGGCGTGAAACTAGACCTAAATCTTACGTTTACTTCGGCTTGCGGGAAGATTCGCCCGAGGCCAGCGCGATTTCCGCCATACGCGACCCGTTGATCCCGACCCAGGAATTCTTGGTCAAAGGATACTTATCCGTGTACGACAGCGGCTCGTGTGCGGCAACGCAGTTCTGGTAGCCGCCCGTGATTTTGTAGCACTTTTCGTACGCCAGGAATTGCTGCACGGTATCGGTTTGCTGCGGATTCGCCATCATCCAGTCGCGGATACCTTCCCAAGACGAATAGGCATCCGAGCCGAACACCAGCTTGCCGATGCTGGTCGGTACTTCCAGCAGCTGCGAACCGGCCGTATGCGCACGGAACGCGGGGTGGATCTTCACGCCCGGCAACACTTCCATGTCGCCATCGACGATCACAGCTTTGCCCGAGAGGACCTTGCCGTAAATTTCGTCGAGCGTCTTGGGTGTATAGCCACAAGCCGGCGTACGCATGCAACCGCCCTTGTCGGTGTTGACAGCGCGGATGTGCGGCTCGGGGTAGTTGAGCGCCCATTCGATACCCTTCAACTCTTCACGCTGGATGTAGAGAACAGCGTTTGGGAAATCCGACAACTGTCCGGCATGATCCCAATGACCGTGACCGACGATGATTTTGGTTACGTCTTTCGCATCGAAGCCCAGTGCCTTGATTTGATCGGGCAACGGTGCCCAGTGCGCCGAACCGGTCATCTTCAGGTAGTCCTGCTGCTTCCAGCCGGAGTCGTACAGAATCAGTTCTTTGCCGCACTTGATGACGCCGACGTTGACCGGCAAGTCCACCGTGTTGATGTTGTTCGATGCCTGCGTGCTACCCGGCACGAAAGCGCGATCCGGCATGAAAGCGCCGAACGGCACGCCCATGAAACGACTGCTCTCGACCAACCACGCCGAGCAATTCTGCGCCTGAGCGGCGCCGGCGCTAAACGCACCGGCTCCTACCAAGGCAATGGCTGCCAATGCTCCCGCGAACTTCTTCATTTCTACCCCCCATCAGTTGTTGTAAAACTCACCACATTCGATTCGCACGGCCTGGTGCGAACTCCAGCTTCCCTGCTTACGACTCACTGATGCGATCGCGTGCCGACATGGGACACGACGTACCGCGTTGTTCAATTCGGTTTGAATTCCCCGGGCCAGAGCACATCGCCGACGCGCAGCAGATCTTCGGACGCGGCATAGCTCAGCTTTTGTGCAGCTACCAGGTGTTGGTCTTTACCGTCGCGAGCGAGAAGCGTCATCTCGATCGAGGCGCCCTCGTAAGATTTGAGCGCGTGCAGATAAACAATCTGCTGCTGCTTGAGCGGTTCTGGGACTGCAATGCGCGCGGCCTCGGCCTGCGCATCGCGAAATACTTTGGTCAACGGTGCGACTTTCGCCTTGACGCCCGCGGCGTCGAGATCATGCATCTTGTACGACAAGCCTGCGTACGTCATGTTGATTGCGCTGGCTTTCACGCGCTCGTGAATCGGCCACAGCGCGTTCGCATAGGTTTCTTCTGCGGCGCTGACTGCAGGACGTTCCTGATTGCCGGTAAACGCGCCGCCGGCTAATTCTGCTTGCGAAGGGGCCGGCGCGCGGCGCATTTCGCGCACGATCGCAATGGCGGCAACAGCAACCAGACAGACCAGTAGCAAAGCGAGTGCGGCTCGTTTGAAACCGAAGCGGGTGGCAGTGCGAGGGTCGTCTACGAGTGATGACATCGCGCGCAATCTAAGCTTTCCTGCGCGCTGCGTCAACGTTGCGTTGCGCC